>NZ_JBJKTM010000015.1:0-41232 GCF_046580785.1 Latilactobacillus sp. VITA-14 | reverse complement strand
CAAAAGGTTTCGATTTTAATTCGTTCGGAATAGGTTATACTAGACAAAAGATCAGCTCCTAAAAGATGGGTTTGTGGTAAACACCATTTTAAAGGAAGCTGATCTTTTTTGTCCGAACAGCGTTCGGATTAATTTTACAATCTACCGTAATAGTTGTAGTTATCATTATTGACATTTTTAATATTAATAGAATAATTATAGAAATCATTAGGGGCTTTTAATAGACATTTTTCAGCAGTCCATGCTAATCTGAATATGTTATAAAAATAATAATACTTTTAGGGGATGAGACTATCAAGAATGTAATCGGAATTTTAGCGTTAGGAATCCTAACAACTAGCACCATCAGTTCTATACAAACAGTTAAGGCTGAACCAAGTGACAATCACCAAAATTTAGCGAGTAGCGTGCTAGCAGATAGCCTCAAATCCAAGGGAGGCACCAGCAAACTCTAAAAGCACCACAAGAAATGAAAACCTATATTGGTCGTGGTGATGTTTTTAAAGAAAAAGAACGGCAACGCAGAACATTACGCTACTCAAGTTTAGAGCCTAGCGGTTTATATGCCCAAAAAGGGGATGTTTTGACAGTTGCTCAGGGGATGCAAGATTCATTATCTATCACAATTGGTTCGCCCGAACGAGAAACTCAAAAACAATATCCATTAACAAAGGGCATTACAACGATTACCGTTGAAAATGAGGGCCCGATTTTAATGATTCTGGTGAAGCAACAATCACAATATCAGGGGCACAGGATCAATGCCATATTTCGATTTAAATCAAACTAGCGTCGCAGACTTTGAGAAACAAATGGCGGAAATGACGAATGCTAAAGATGTGCAGTTGGTCAGTAACAAAGCATTAATTACAGTTAGTTACGCAATGGCTAAAAAATATCTCGGTGACCCTAAAGAACTGATGACTTATTATGATCGGTTTTTAACGGCACAAGATCGGGTTTCAGGCATTACTACTGAAGGAAATCCAGTAAACTTTGTTGATCGCCATCTCCAACATTTCTTAGAGTCACCTAAGTTGTATATGTATACAGAAAATGAATTTATGGGCTTCCATAATGATCGCGCTTTGCAACGACTACTGAAGACAAATGAAGGTTGGGGCATCTTCATCAGAGACAACAAACACCTTGGAAATGGGGTGCTGTTGTAGAATCAAGTGTTAACATTTATGCATTAGCGGCTCAAAAAGAATTGACTGGTAAAATAACATCGTTAGATCAATACTACCCAGAAATGCATACTTATCTAAAATCTGATAATAAGCAATTCAACGCACAAAATAATAATTTAAAGATGGTTATGTTTGGTCAATTAGGAAATACATTTGGTGATAACTTTTACCCCGTTTTACATCAATAGTGGCTGAATTACCGCACAAGTCTTACATTCTCAAAATGATTAGTCAGGATATTCTTCTTCTGAAACGTCAAGTTGAAGCGTTATTTGAAACAAACGATCAGTTGAAACCTGAGGTCACACAAGACCTATTAGATTAATTACGAACATAAATTAACGCAGTTAAGGGCTCGGAAAAGACGATATTGACTCAAAGAATTAACCATGCACAGCAACTGTTCTTGAACGCTTTAGTTACTGACATGAGTATTAAAAATAATAAAATCGTCGTTATCTTTGCTAACGAATTATTTAAGCATTATAAGATAGTCGTATTAGGAAACAACAGCTATTTGGCAGAAGTCACCAATGGCCAAAACTACTATGGTTCCCTAAATGGAAATGTATTTACTCCTTCTAAATCAGTTGTCCATGGACATCCTTATCGGGTAGAAGTTAGACACGCAAGTGGAACTTACAAGATTAGAGAGATGATTGCTGAGTAAATAAAATGGTCCCACATCAAAATACGATGTGGGACCATTTTTATCTATAAATTACTATCCGTTGTAAAGTTGAGTGGTGATAGGTTCGCGCTATCTGTAATCAGTTTTGCGGTGAGGCGTTCCATTTCGTGTTGGGCAAGTTGCGCAGCTTTTGCAGAGCCCTTGGTCATCAACATCGTTCGTTGGACCGCATCGGTTTCAGCAGCAACCGCTTGATCGGTTGTTACGATATTTTGAACCATTAAGCTATTAATGTGTTTTTGCGTTTGTTCCAAGTCCTTGGCGAACTTGGCGTAGTGTGCATCCACCAAAATACCAGTTAATTTATAGGTCCAGTAGATCGAATCTTGACTGTAATCCTTTGTCCCTTTTTGGTAATTAACTGGGACGTCATCGGCACCGGCATAGAATGGGACGTAAACACTTTGCGCAGTCACGCCCATTGAAAGCCAATGAATACCGCTGACATCAACCGGTAAGTTGGGGCGCATTTGGAGAATGTGTGATTCTTGCGTCTTTGCTAAACTAATTGGGCGGAAAGCATGTTTTTCTTGTGGTGTGCCGTGACCGATTGGATCGTAGACCGTGCCTTCATAATGCGAGCCTAGAATTCGCGCGACATCTTCGACTTGAATGGGCGCATCGGCTTGCCGTAAGAAGGGGAGGTTAAAGTCTTGAGGTTGTTGTGCGACAGATGGCGTTAACAATTTTTGACCGTACCAAACGCGCGGTGTATTGTAAACAAGGTCGCTTTGGTCTTTGGTCCCAAAGATATCGCGGAAGTTAAATGGCGTATCAGCTTGCCATAGGTGATTATCACGCACAAAATCTTGAATCCCGTCTGAAGTCATGAACCAATCCGGTTGATCGAATTGCACTTCTTGAATCGCGAGTTGATTGGCAACCACGGCATAGCTATCATCCGGAATCCGTTGGGCAACCCAGTGATGTCCACTGCCGATTTCAAGATACCAGACCTCATCGACATCGGAAAAGAGAATCCCGTTACTTTCAGTGGTGCCGTATTCACTAACGATGGCGCCTAGCCGCGCAACACCTTCACGGGCCGTTTTCACGTAAGGTAAGACGACTGTAATCATGGATTCTTCAGCAATCCCGTTGTCGATGTAGGGGTCAAATCCGAGAACGCGACTGTTGCTATAAGCACTTTCGGTGCCGCTCATCGCAACGCCGTATTCGTTAATGCCGTCTTCTTCGAATAGTCCATATTCATCGGTCCATTCGGGTGTCGCCGTGTATTTTGCGGCTTCAAGTGGTAAATCGATTGAAAAACCCGTGTCTTTTGAGACAAAGTGCGGGGCAGTCGTTAACTTTTGATGGGGATGGATGGTTAAATGTTTAGGCCAAGCTGCCTGGCTATCTTCGTTACGTGCGATTAAAGTTGAGCCGTCTGCAGTGGCTTTCTTACCAACTAAAACACTGGTACAGGCCGTCAATTGACGGTAAAGGGGTTCACTCATTGTAATGCCTCCATAGATAAATCAATATTAGCTATTATTATACATTCTTTTGCTTAAAAACACAGTAATTACCGTTGCTCAATTGCGTTAAAACAGGCATAATATAAGTATTCAATTAAAGGAGGCACCACACATGCCATTAGTACACATCGATTTAATCGCTGGCCGGAGCCAAGCACAATTAAAACAACTCTGTGCAGACGTCACAGAAGCAATCACTAAAAACACAGGCGCACCTGCAGAACACGTGCACGTTGTCCTAAATGAAATGCAACCAGACCGCTACTCAGTAGGCGGCGTGCTAAAGAGCGACGAAAAATAGAGTGCGACGTCAGATGGTCATACGCTGAGGATTAGTCTAATACCGTGAATGAGCGGCGTAGCCGATCGCTTGCGGTATGTAACTAACCGGAAGTGTATATCTGACGGAGCACGTTTCAGAATAGAGTGTGCAATAAGCCGGGTATCTTCTGAGGATTAGCCTAATCAGGCAGATTACCGACAAAATCGGTGATTTGACGGATGTAGCTAAGCACAGAAAGTTAGCTTGAAAAGCACGTTTCATCCATCAAAAAAAGCGATTCGACCAGAAATTGTCGAATCGCTTTTTCATTAATCCATCTTAAAATATTGCCGTAAATAATTGGCCACACCATCTTGCGCATTCGTCAGTGGTGTGATGTCGTCTGCAATCGCCTTGATCGGTGCAATTGCGTTTTGCATCGCAACCCCGGTACCGGCATAGGCTAACATATCCAAATCATTACTTTCATCACCAAAGGCAATGATATCTGATTGATCAATGTCGTAGTGTGCCGCTAGTTTTGCGAGGCCGGTTGCTTTGTGAATCCCATGATGCACAATTTCTAAGACGCTAGCAGGACCACCCCAAGTGTTGACGGAAACGTCAGGGAATTGGCGCAGAATTTCAGCACGTAACGCATCTTGATCAGCGCGTTCCACAAAAACCGTGACGGCCGCTGGGTCTTGCCGAAGCGATTCGCGGGTTAAAATTTCATCGGACTTCAACGTTGTGGGGAAGAAATAAAACGTGTTGGCATAAGCTTGATCAGCTAAAAACATCGTTTTACCTTCGGCGGCAATCATTTGAATCTTAAAGCGTTCTTTTAGTTGGAAGAGACTAAAGACAATGTCTTTATTAATCGTATATTGATATTCACCGGCCCAGGCTTGTCCCGGAATGTGCATTAAAGCCCCATTAAAGTTAACCATTGGCGACGTTAAACCTAATTGTTGGTAGAAAGGTTCACTCAAACGATTTGGGCGCCCTGTGACAATACTGACAATGTGGCCAGCGTTTTGTAATTCAGTTAAAGTTTGTTGCGTTTTAAGTGTAATTTGGGCATCTGAATTGAGGGTAGTCCCATCTAAATCCAGTGCAATCAATTTTTGATGCATAGCGGCGCCTCCTTTTAAAAACGTGTTTGGTTAAAACACGATATGTCTTTTTATTCTAGGGGGTATGCGGATTGTTGTCAATGATCGTCAGTTGTAACTGGTCGGTTGAACCAGTATAATAGAGCTATTAGAGTGACCAGGAGGCAGGACACATGGCAGACCAACCACAAGATAATGCAGTAATTGAAGACTTAAAGGAACGGATTCTAGCCGCGCTCGAGACCGTGATTGATCCAGAACTCGGGATTGACATTGTGAATCTCGGCTTGGTTTACGGTTTAAACCTGGATGAAAATGGCTTATGTACGATTGATATGACCCTTACAACGATGGGCTGTCCCTTAACCGATGTTTTAACGGATTCGATTCATCAAGCAATGAGCAAAATTCCAGAAGTCAATGAAGTTAAAGTCAATCTCGTCTGGTACCCAGCGTGGGATACCAGCAAGATGTCCCGTTATGCACGCATTGCACTCGGGATTCGTTAAAACGTTCGATTTGGCCTTCCGATTGGGAAGGTTTTTCTAATCGTTTAAGAGAAACTTATATTAGAAACGGAATCCATTATGATACAGTTAAGTTATCCAGAGAAATTGCGCCAGAGTCAACGTTTTTTTGCAACCGTCCCAGCCATTCAAGTACAAATTCATGCTGTTTTAACTAGTTTATTGCAGATTGAACAGGACGGCTTGCCCATACATAATTTACCCGTTTTGGGAATTGATGAATCTCTGTATTTAGAAATATTACTCCAGGCTGAACAGGGGGCTTTTAGCGCCGCTAGTGTGGCTGAGGTTCAACGTCAGTTACAGTTAATCGACCACTTACTGCGCAATTACCGTGAATATTTGCAAAATCGCTTTGGCATGTGGGCCTATATCACTACAGATTTGACGGCGGCGATTGTCCGCGAGTTTCCCAATTGGCGTTTTCTAGAAGTCATGGCTGGTAACGGCTATTTAAGTGCTGGTTTACGGCAGGCAGGCGCTGATGTGATTTGTACCGATAGTTTAGCCTGGACTGCCGAGAATGAAACAGGGCGCCAATTAGTCACGTCAGTGGCAGCTCTTGACGCCAAACAAGCGGTCCAAAAATATGGTCCGCAAGTCGATGCAGTCTTAATGTCCTGGTCACCCAACGGCGGCCCAGTTGATTATGAATTGCTGCAACAACTTCGTGCAATGCCAAATGCCCCCGTTTTGTTGTGCTTAGGCGAACGTTTTGGCGCCACGAATAGTCACGCCTTTTGGACGGCGGCCCATTATCACAACGACGCCCGTTTATCACGGATCAACCGTTACTTACGCCCATTCGATTTAATGCGTGATCGGTTTTACTGGATTCAATAGTCTGCTTTAAAGGAGGGCCCACTGTGCGCCTGAAAAAAATAATATTAGATTGTTTACTAGTTGGTTTAACAGTTCTAGGCATGTTAACGATTAGCCAACGTGCAAAAACTAACTATAGCCAACGCTTAAATCACAATAGTTTATCAGAAAATGCTGTGATTTTTAATTCTAAGAGTCAACAGTCGATTCAAAAAACCATTCAAAAAATTGATGCCGCGAAATTAAGCCATTTTCAAATTCAATTCAACGTTGATTCCCGGTTCTCATATGTCTATGCGAAAGGGAAGTTATCGAGTGTCCCATTAAAAGACGGCCGGTTCTTCTCCAGTTACGATTTCAAATCACAGATTCCAGTCGTCGTTGCTGGTCAATCACGACTTGCTGAACTCTACAAACCAGCTAGTCAAGCGTATTATCAAGATCATGGTCGCTACTTATCCGTGATTGGCGTTGTCGGTACGAATCAGACAACTACGCTTGATCAGCACATTTTTGTATCCACGTCACCAGAATTTGTATTAAATGATCGCCCACTGAATAAAGTCACCATATTGGTTGATGGTCCGCAGATGGGAGCGCATCTGAAAACTTACCAAAAGATTTTCAAAACGACTAAGCACAGTTATTTAACACCGAAGACGACGCCGTTAGTCGGCGTCAACTGGCTCCGTCAAAATGCGGGTGTAATCGCGGTAATTGCCGTCCTCATGATCATCGCGGTCGGTTTCACTTATTTATTTAGCCAAGTTATCAATGGTTATCACGCACAAAAAGGGCTCAGCACTGGTTTATATCGTAAATTCCGCGTGGCACAAACCCAAATTTTTGCGCTGCACCTAGTTGTTAGCTCAATCATTGGCTTCTCAATTGGTAGTTGGTTCTTTTACCTAACGGGGCGATCAGCGATTTTTATTGGATTGATGATCATTGATCTCATCTTAATCGGTATCTTTTATTATTTAATTCCAAAAGGACGAAAAACAACACATTAAAAAAACGGTTTAGTCATTAGATTGACTAAACCGTTTTTTTTAAGGGTTAAACTTTACGCCGTGGTTCAATAAAAACAGCGCATGCGCCACTGATAAATACAAGACTGAATAGAGTTGTAAACCAATCTCGAACTGCTGTTAAGCGGTCTGGCACAAAAGTCATAAATAAAATCATCGATAATAAACACGCTGCAAACATCGTTTTAAAAACGCGATACATAATAAGCTGTGAGCGTTCATCCGAACGTCCAATTCTAGTTATCCCATAGTAGAAAAACAGAATTGAAATGATGAGTAATCCGATTGCCACACCAGCGATTACATGGGCATTTTGATTTAAAAAGTGTAGTAGGGCCATATTGTTACGCCTCCCGATAAGTGAATAGAACGTCAATTGGTACATCAAAAAATCGTGCGAGCTTAAAGGCTAAAATCAAACTAGGTGAGTAGTTGCCTTTTTCCATTGCATAGATGGTTTGCTTGGAAACACCAACCGCTTGACCTAATTTTTCTTGAGAAAGATGTTGGAGTACTCGGTATTCATAGACTTTATTTTCGACATAATTCGTTTCTTTCAATATGCACCACTTCATTATCAAAGTTTACTTATACTTTTAACAACTATATTTTTACATTATCCAAGTTAATTTGTCAAGTGCTTTAGCGAATATCCAAATTTAGGCATTACTGCAAATTACAGTATCCAACATCCTGTTGTGCAACCTGATTATAATAAGTTCCCCCAAGTTGCCATTGCGTTAATCACGGGACTCAGTGTTTTACCAAATTCAGAGAGTTGGTATTCAGTCTTTAACGGCCGGAGACTAATCACCGTTTTAGTAATCACATGATCCGCAATTAATTCTTCCAGCTGTAGGGCTAACATGCGGCGCGAACAATCGGGTAAAGCGCGCGTCAAATCACCAAAATGGAGATTTGAATGTTGCAAAAGTTGATAAATAATCACACTTTTCCATTTACCCGAGATAATTTGAAGCGTGCTTTCAACCGGGCAGCCCGCCTGACAATCATAAATGTGCCGTTCTTGAACCATGAAATGGCCTCCTTTGATACCGCCATTATAGTCCGCTAGCAGTCATTTGCCTAGTGAAAACAATGTAACTAGTTACATTCGATACACGATTGTTACGGGGCAATTAATGTTTTAGACTAATGGTGAATAAGAAAGAAGGCATTTTTAATGCAAGCAATTGGTTTTACCAAACATTTACCGATTACAAATGAAGAAAGTTTAATGGCTTTTAATCTCCCCAGTCCCAAACCAAAACCACACGATTTATGCGTACAAGTGACCGCCGTTTCAGTTAACCCTGTAGATGTTGGCGTTCGAAAAGGGGGTAGAGGACAATCAAAAACGCCCCGTATTCTTGGCTGGGACGCTGTTGGGATTGTCACAGGAATTGGCAATGCCGTCACGTTATTTAAACCGAGTGATCGTGTCTTTTATGTTGGGGACTTTAAACGACCAGGTAGTAATAGCGAATATCAATTAGTGGATGAACGAATCGTCGCAAAAGCACCGCAGAATTTAACGGACGCGCAAGCTGCCGCGATGCCGCTCACAGCGCTGACGGCTTGGGAAGCTTTATTTGAGAAATTACACATTGATTTTGAAGATTGAACCACTAATCATGATCAAACCATCCTAATCATTAATGGGGCAGGTGGTGTTGGTTCGATCGCCACCCAACTGGCACATTTGGCCGGATTGCACGTGATTGCGACTGCCTTCCGTCCGGAAACGCAAAAGTGGGCGCTGGCCCATGGTGCGGATCAAGTCGTTAACCATCATCAATCACTCATTGAACAGGTGCACGCACTCGGCTATCAAACGGTCGATTATATATTAGAGTTGAATAACATCGATCAACACTGGGAGAGTATGGCGCGCCTGATTAAGCCCAATGGCCGCATCGCTTCAATCACTGAAAATCATCGCCCGGTAGATTTACAAAAATTAACTAAAAAACGGGTCGAGTTCGCTTGGGAGTGGGTTTTCTCAAAGACCTACTATCAAACAACGGATTTAGCGAGTCAAGGCATTATCTTAGGACAGATTGCAATCTTATTGGAACAAAACAAATTGCAATCAACACTGACAAAGTGCTTAACACCAATTTCAGCAGCCAACTTACGGCAAGCGCATCAACTGGTCGAAACGAACCAAATGATTGGCAAAGTCGTAGTTGCTAATTAAGCAATCAAATAAAGCCCGGTAGAAGAAATCCTTCTACCGGGCTTTTGCTGCTTAAAATGTTATGTGCCGTTCATTCAAATAATGCCGTAATTCAGGCGAGAGAATAATTGGCGCCTTTTGGAGCGCTTGAATATCGCGTGCGCCAAGCATTGCCATAATCTCTTGAATCTGCGCTTGCCAAGTGAGCAAGTTTTCCGCCATTTGTGTCGGGCCTTCTTTTAAAACCATGTGCAAGAATTGACCGGAAATCCCAACAGCACTGGCACCAAGCCGAAGTGCTTTAATGATATCTAGGGGATTCCGAATCCCACCTGAAGCGAGGATGTTGACGTCATTTTGGAAAGCGCGTGATTCAAAGAGCGATTCGACCGTTGATTGGCCCCAATCAGCTAAGTAATCGTAGGCTTTATCATGACGCCGTTCGTTTTCGATCGTGACAAAGTTGGTCCCGCCACGGCCAGAAACATCGATGAATTGTACACCGATTTGCTTGAGTTGCGCAATCGTATCAGCACTCATCCCAAAACCAACTTCTTTCACGATAACGGGCACACCAACATTGGCGACAATGTTAGCAATCTCGTCTAACCAGTAGAAATCTTGATCACCTTCAGGCATGACAATTTCTTGTGGCGTGTTGACGTGAATTTCTAGGGCATTAGCTTGGGTCATTGCGACGGCTTGCTTAGCCACATTCAAATCATTACCAGCACCAATATTAGCGAGTACAAACCCGTGGGGATTGAATTCGCGAATCACGCTAAATGTATCCGCTAGTGACGGATCTTTAATGGCTACCGATTGGGAGCCAGTTGCCATTGGTAGGTTGGTAATTTGGGCGACTTGCGCTAATTGTGCGTTAATTTTCTTTGTCTGCTGACTACCACCGGTCATGCCGTTGATATAAAAGGGACTGGCCCAGTTAGTCCCGGCAAAATCGGTACTGGTATCCACGTCGGATACCGCAATTTCGGGTAAGCTTTGATGGATAAACCGAATGCCATCAAAGTCATTGATGGCATCATCATGGCGGAATTTTTCCGCTAAAAAGACATGTTCATCTTTCCGATGAGATTGAATGGATTGTTTGGGTCTGACCATGGGTAAGCTCCTAATCTACGAGGTGAACTGCAAGGTTCAATCGTTCAATTTGATTGGCCCGCCATTGTTCAAAGAGGGCCTCTGTTTCGATAGCGCGATCAATAATGACAATCCCACAATCACCACCGCCAGCACCAGATGTTTTGGCAGCACCGCCGATTGCCTCGGCTAATGCGCCCATTTTCAGTAATATTGGCGTTTCAATAGCGACGTGACTGAAGTGAGCGAGATCTTGTAAAATGGCACGATTGTGGCGTAATTCAGCTTGGATCTGGGCTAAATCATTACGACGAAACCCTTCGACCATCGCTTCTAAGCAAGCTTTGCTAGCTGCGAGGAAGTTTTGATAATCGGCTTGCCGTTCTGTTTTAGCAAGGGCAATTTTATCCACCAAGTGCGAGGTTGAAGCGGGCGACCCCGTCCAACCAATCAAGAGTGACAACTCTGCTGGCGGTGTTAATAATTCGATTGAAAGACTAGGCCATGGCATTTCGAGCAGCTCCGTTAGACTAACAGTTGGTCGAATGTCAGCAAGCCATTGTTTATCAAATGACCGATAAGCGACCCAGCCACCAAAAACACTAGCAGCAATGTCGCCTAAAGAACCGTTGCCCTGCACATCTAAATGCGCAATAGCAGCAAGTTTATACAATTGGTCGTTTGATAGTGATAATTCATAAAAGGCGCAGAGGGCTTTTACCGTTGCAACGGTTACGGCGGCTGAACTGCCTAAGCCGTATTTTTTACCATCAGCAGAGTCTAAATCACTATTTACCCGTAGGTGGTAGACGCGCAGTGTCTTACCCGCTTGACGTGCGTATTGTTCCGTTAAGCGAATCGCGGACAAAATATAATGGAAGGGATTATCGCGGTTATCAAAAACCATTTCATCACCTTGTCGTTGCCAATAAAGGGAATTTTCTTGGTATTGTTTAGACACAATACTCCCATATTCATGACTCTCTTCAATTGTGACTGTCACAAATTGATTTAAAGCCACGATAATAGCCGGAAAACCTGTTTCTACTACTGCGTATTCGCCAGCAATATACAGCTTTCCGGGCGCTTTAGCCGTTATCAAACCATCAGAACCTTTCACGTTTAACTTAAATTTGCATTATCGATAGCTCACACCAGGACCTGGTTTAGCAACAAGGAGTTGTTCAGGACTAAAATAGGGCGCAAGCGCCGCTAAAATCTGAGGTGTTTCCTGACTGGTACAAATCACTTTCACGTTTGGACCAGCATCCATAGTATAATAGCAAGAAACACCCTGTTGGCGCAAGGTCTGCACGACTTTAATTGCTTGTAGGGTTTCAGGTTCAAAATAGGTGAAAGGTGGGACGGCACTAAGGGTTGTCGCATGCATCTGCATCGCACTTTGTTCTGCTAATTGCCCCACCAAATTTATATCTTTCTTAACGATTGCGGCCTTCATTGCCGGAATTGCGGCTTGAGCGGTTTCAACCCATGCTGGGTAGTAGGGCGATGTGGCCACCGTATTCGCCATCCCAGCACGACTGGCGATGGCTTTTTGACGATCATTTAAGACAATCGCAATCATCTGGATGTCCCAATCAACTGTTTCTTGAACGGGAACAGCGTATGAATCCAAATCATTGGTCCCACGTTGCCATTCCACAAAACCACCATAAATCGAGCGGGTTGCAGAGCCAGAACCACGGCGGGCTAATCTCGAAAGATCCCGATCGTTAAGTTCAAGCCCAGCTGCACGACTACCTGCAGCAGCTAATGCCGCATAACCGGAAGCAGAAGAGGCCAACCCAGCAGCATTGGGGACATGATTAATGGTTTCCACAGCAGCAAATAAAGGCAGATGCGCCTGTTTTCGAATTAAATCGAGAAACTGACTCATCTGCGTACTAGTTTTGGTATCCGCAATGGCACCATTAAAGCTAATTTGGTCAGCAGTCAAATCAGTTGAAAAGCGGACCGTTGTATCTGTATAAAAATGATCTAGCGTCATTGAAAGACTACTGTTATACGGAATAATCAATTCCGGATTTTGTTTTCCCCAATACTTAATGAGCGCAATATTCGTATGTGCTCTGGCTGTAATTGATTGTCCCATAGTAATACTCCTAATGTTTTTTTTTAAAGTGCGTGTAGTGGTTGAATCCAAGTTTTGATGGCACCAGCTGCTGATAAGGCTTGTGCCAAATCATCCGCAGCACTTTGCGTAGCGGCCAGGGCGATAATGCAGCCACCACGGCCACCACCCGTTAACTTAGTGCCCAAACTACCGGTCTGATTAGCCACATCAATCAAATGATCAACACGGGCATTGCTGACACCGAGTGCCCGCAAATCAAGTTGAGCACGGTTGAGGTTCGCGCCAAGTACCGTTAATTCGTTTTGGGCAATATTTCTTGCGACTTGTTGCGTTAGATAACCCAAATGGTCAATTAAGGGTTGCGTTTGTTCTGGATTGGACATCATTTGATTCTGAACGCTTTTGACGGCGGCACCTGTTTGCCCCTTTTGACCGCTGTCGGCGATTACGAGATACCCTTTTAAATTAATGGGTAGGGGTTGAAGCGGCTGCCCTTTGACAAACCATAATGGCGTAGTTGCGCCGGTTGTCGCGGCGTCAATCCCGCTTGGATTACCGTGGATTAAATTTTCGGAGAGCGCGGCTAGCTTTAGCAGCCGTTGTTGACTGAGCTCTTGATGATAAGTCGCAAATAACGCTCGAATGATGGCGACGGCCGTTGCGGCTGAAGAACCCATCCCGCGTTCGGGCGGTAAGTCACTTTCAATCGTCAATTCAAACGGGGTTAAGTTCGGATCTAATGCATGCCACAGTTGTTCAATTAACCGGCGAATACCTTGCATCTGACCAACAGCCTGTTCTAGAGGACCATTGTAATAAGTACTCTTAATTTGCGGTGTCTGGAGTGCCGGCTCGAGAGTTACCGTTACCCGCGCTTGAACCGCAAAGATGGGGAGGGCAATCGCAGGTTGTCCATAAACGACAGCGTGTTCCCCAATTAAAATAATTTTCGCATGACTTTGGCCAACACCAGTCTGCATACAATCACCCTTAATCTCTTTTTCTGACTTGAAGATACCCTTACTACTATACTGCAAAACAAAAATGACCGCCACATAAATCAAATTGGGCACAGGTTAATGGGTTTCCTATTATACCCGCTTTTTACCAACGGACTAGCCGGATTTTATCCCAATCACTTGTCTATCTATGGTAAAATGACGCCAAAGGAGTGTGGGCGCCATGAGCTTAAAATTTATTATTGGTACAGCTAGTTATGACCACCATCAAACACTAGTCAAGCAACTACAAACAGACCTTAAGGCCACCAACACGGACCGCTTTTTTTATTTGGTCCCGAATCATATCAAATTTGAATCTGAAGTCGCACTTTTAAATGACCTAAAAACCCCTAGAAGTGAGTATGTCGCAACCTCACGCGTCCAAGTCTTCTCATTAAGTCGATTAGCTTGGTATTTCATGAAAAATACCCCGTACTACCAGATTCCGCGGATTTCAACCGCCGGGTTAAACATCCTTGTCTACCGCCTCTTGCAAGAACATGCAGAAGAACTCAGCTTATTTGGTGGGGAAGTCAATCAAACAGGCTTTGTTGCTCAATTAACGAGCCAACTATTGGAACTTAAAGTGGGCTGTATTACACCCGCTGAGCTAACTGAGATTGCGGCCCAGCTAGCGCCCGAAGAAGTCGAACTGACTACTAAATTGCGGGAAATAACCATTATTGCCACGGCGTTTGAAGCCGCTATGCAAAAGCAATTCATCGAAAATACGACGTTAATTGATGCCTTAACTGATTATTTAAAAAAACAAGACTTACACGATTGTCATTTCTATATCGAAGGTTTCGCACAATTCACGGCTCAAGAACAAGCGCTAGTCGCCGTCTTAATGCAGCAAGCAAGCTTAACCGTAGCTTTAATTACCGACTATGTTAATTACCAACAACCACCGGAAAAACTCAGCTTCTTTTATCAAGCTGAGCGTACGTATTATCAATTATACCAACAGGCCAAGCAAAATCACATTCCCATCATGACTGATCAGATTGCCACTAACCAGCGGGTTTCACCAACGTTACTCGCGCTTGATCGGTACTGGGTTGCTTCTGAAAACCACGGTCAGATCCCAACAGCACCGGAAATCGATTCGACGCAACTTCAAGTGATCGGTGCCGAAAATCGGTATACCGAATTACGGTATGTTGCCCGTGAAATTCGTCGTTTAGTCCAAACCGGCCACTATCGCTACCGAGACTTCTTGATTATGACTCGGCATTTAGCCCCTTATGAAACAATGATTGCGCCGATTTTTACAGAATACGAAGTGCCGTACTTCTGCGATTTACCGGAAACAATGGCGGCCCATCCACTTGTTGCGATGTTGGCAGCGTTGTTTGATGTGAAAGAGCATTACTACCGCTATGAAGATGTAATGGCGCTTTTGAAGACGGAGCTTTTAATACCAGATGACTATCAATCAGTCGCTGAATTCCGGGCTGATCTTGATTTGTGTGAAAATCTGATTTTAAAAAGTGGGTATGAAGGGCATGATTGGTTAAGCGCAGCCGATTGGCAATATTATCGGTTCGGTTCCTTCCAAGATGGTGTTCGAACAACAGAAGATGAAGTGCTCACGGAACGGATCAATCGGATTCGGCATTATGTTCAATCCGTATTACCACCATTTTATAAACGGTTAGACAGTGCCAAAACAGGGCGCGATGCCGCTAAAGTGCTCTATCAATTCTTAATCGAACAAGGTGTCGATCGACAATTGTTAAATTGGCGGGACCAAGCACTCGCAGCCAATCAAATTGCCTTAGCTGGCCAACCGGAACAGACATGGCAAACATTTATGACGATGTTGGATGAATATGTGACGTTATTAGGCGACCAACCTTTCGAACTAAAGGGCTTTTGGGATTTACTAGCGGCCGGGTTTAATACGGCGCAATATGCGCAAATTCCATCGACACTCGACCAGGTCGTTTTATCTGAATCAGGGATGGTGCAGACTAAACGCCGCAAAATTACCTTTATGATTGGTGCGACCGATCAAGTGATGCCTGATCAGATTGAAACCAGCGCCTTATTATCCGACCATGATCGGCAACTATTAACCGATCGGTTCAATTCAGAACAATTCTTAACTGATCCAAGTGCCAGTCAGATGAGCTTTGAACCTTATCTGAACTACTTGGCCTTTTTAAGTGGTACTGAAGGATTGTATTTCACTTATCCATTGAATAATGGGGAAGGGGCGAACTACACGGTATCCCCCTATGTCGACCGGATTAAAAACTACTTCCATTTAACCGAGCAACGCGTTCTAGCAGAAGTCAGTCCGACAAGTACAGCGCCAATTACGGGTTCTTGGCGTAGTTTGTTAAGCGATTTGATTCAAGTTGCGCGACAAGCACAAGCGACGCAAACACTAATTCCTGACCAATGGCAGACTGTTTATCGTTTATTACAACAATTTCCTGTTAGTCACTACTTAACCAATCAACTCCTTCAAAGTCTGGCGTACCATAACCAACCCGTTGCACTAACAAGCGATATTGTCACTGGGTTATATGGCAATGAAATCCATACGTCGATCTCGAAATTAGAAGAGTTCTATCAAAATCAATACGCTTATTTCTTAAAATACGGCTTAAAACTGAACGAGCGCCCAATTTTTGAACTGACACCTGCAAATACCGGTGATTTCTACCACCAAGTCTTAGATCAATTTATCAAGATGATTCAAGCCCAACGCTTAGTCTTACCCGATCTCGATAATCAACAAATCGATGCATTGACGGATGAAATCTTACAAAAAGCGTATGAACAACCAGAATTTAAGATCCTCAATAAATCAGCGCGAATGGGCTACATTCGCCAACAATTGAGTCAAACAATTAAACGCGTCAGCCGGACATTGCGCGATCAGAGTCAACGAACGAACTTAAAACCGTTGGCAACCGAAGTCTTATTCGGCCAAGTTGGTGCCCAACAAGGATTAGCTGGTCTAGAATTCGAATTACCCAATCAACGTCGGGTTAAGGTGCGGGGGAAAATTGACCGGATCGATCAACTGACATTAAACGACCAAGCCTACCTGGGAATTGTTGATTACAAATCCAGTCAACACAGCTTTAGCTTCCGCGATGCATACTATGGTTTGGCATTGCAAATGTTGACATACCTTGAAACTGTCTTGCAAGATCAAGCAGCAATTTTACCAGCGCAAAGCAAGGTAAAACCAGCCGGGGCCTTTTATCTGCACCTTCAAAACCCAACAATGTCATTGAAGCAACTGAACAAACAAAAACTCGCTCAACTACAAAAAGGCGAACTCGATCAATTATTACTGGATCAATTTAAGTATGATGGCTTAATTTTAAACGATGAGACCTTACTCGAAAACTTGGATACAGCTTTAGAAAGTGGCTATTCACCACTGTTTAACTTCAATCGTCCAAAGAGTGGGGCATTCAAATCGAAACAACTGGTCACCCTTGATGAGTTACAGCAATTAATTGCCCATAACGATCAACTAATCAAAGCAGCGGGGGAAGCGATTTTTGCTGGCGAAAATGCTTTGAATCCGATTATGCGGCCCGACCGCACGAATGCACTCACAATGTCGCCATATAAATCGATTTTCCAATTCGATGCGATGTTACCAGAAAATAATTATCGCCAATTAAGTGCGCTTGATAATCAAGCCGTCTTAGCCAAAATTATGAACTCGGAGGAAGAACGACATGAGTGATCGCCGATTTACACCAACCCAACAAGCAGCCGTTGATCACGCGGGGCATGATATCCTCGTTTCTGCCTCGGCGGGCTCCGGGAAGACAACCGTTTTAGTTGAACGCGTGATTCAAAAAATCTTGAATGGCACTGATGTGGATTCACTATTGGTGGTGACGTTTACCGAAGCCGCCGCATCCGAAATGCGCCAACGGATTCAAACGGCACTGCGAAAAAAAGCAAGCGAGGCAACCGACAAAGCGGTGCAACAACGCTTACGGCAGCAACTCAGCCTAGTCCCGACCGCACAAATCAGCACGTTGCATGCGTTTTGCTTACAAGTCATTAAACATTTCTACTACGTGATTAAGTTAGATCCCGCGTTTCGGTTATTAAGTGATACTGCGGAACGTCTCTTATTAGAGGATCAAGTTTGGCAACGCGTTCGCGAAGAACATTACCAGTCAAACGACGCCTTATTTTATGATTTAGCGCAAAATTTTTCGAACGATCGCAACGATGATGGGCTAACCAACATTGTTTTCGAACTGTTTAACTTCTCTGGTGCCAATCCAGCGCCCGATGAATGGTTACAATCTCTAACCGCCCCTTACGAGGTACCAGAGACTGGCCTAACAACCAGTGCTTATTTCAAAACAACGATTCTGCCAAAGTTAGAAGCGACCTTGGCAACCTGTTTAAAAGACTTGGCACTCGCCAACGAACTAAGTCAAACAAACGAGAAATTTGCGGTATACTTGCCAACTATCGCAACGGCACAAGCAGCACTAACTGCCATTCAAGCCAACGTGGCCACTTTAAGTTGGGCGCAGTGGCGCACACAATTGACCGACGCCCAATTGGGACCCGCCAAACGAACTAAGAAATTAGAACCCGATGAACAATATGACAAGGACCGGATCAAAAACGCCCTCGATAATGTCAAAGGGGCACTAAACGATCTTTTAACAACCTATTTTGTCTTTGACGAAGCACAAACCAGTCAGATTCAACGGCGCGCTAGTGAGTTAGTCGGTAAGTTAGTGACGGTTACCCGCGATTTTAAGCAAGCCTTCCAAGCTGAGAAGAAACGCCGCTATTTACTAGATTTTGGCGATTTAGAACATTTCTGTTTGGATATTTTGGCCGGTGACACTCCGGAATCAGAGGCAGCACGAACGTTCTATCAAAATAAATTCAGTGAAATCCTGGTTGATGAATATCAAGATACAAACCAGTTACAAGAAACAATCATTCAAACTATCGCTAGTCAAGCACCCCGCAACGTCTTCATGGTGGGGGATGTTAAACAATCCATCTATGCCTTTCGATTAGCTGATCCGAGTTTGTTCCTCGGTAAGTACGACGAATTCGCCAAGCCAGATAACGATAGTGAACGCATTATTCTCGCAGAAAACTTCCGTTCACGGCGTAATATCGATGATTTCGTCAACTTAGTCTTTAAACAAATCATGGACCGCCAATTAGGGCAGCTAGATTACGATCACAACGCTGAATTGCAATATGGTGCGACTTATTATCCTGACGATCAACCAACTCAGCCAACTGAATTACTTTTATACGAAACAAAACCGACTGATGAAGAATCAACGGGCAAGCTTGATAAAGCTGAAGGTCAGATTGCATCAGTTGCACAGCGAATTAAACGAATGATTGATAATCAAGAAACCATCTGGGATCGGGATACACAAGAAATCCGGCCAATTCGCTATCAAGATATTGTCTTATTGACGCCAATGCGCAACAACAACCTAATCATTCTTGATTATTTCCAACGGTTCGGCTTACCGATTGTCATTAGTGATGCGCAGAATTATTTCCAAACAACGGAAATTCAAATCATGCTATCTTTCTTGAAAATTATTGATAATCCCAATCAAGATATTCCACTGGTTAGCGTGCTTCGGTCACCAATTGTCGGTATGAACGAAAATGAACTCGCATTAATCCGGATTAATGATAAAACGGATGACTATTACCAAGCCGTTTTTAATTATCTTGATCAGTTCGAAGCACAAAAATCCGGCCAACTCGGCCAACAAGTCTTCGAAAAATTAACGCATTTCCAAACCTTATTAAATGAGTTACGAGCCATTGCACGTCAACGGCCACTCGTTGATTTAATCTGGACAATTTACCAAAAGACCGGCTTTTTAGATTACGCCGGTGGGATGCCAGCCGGTCGCCAACGCCAAGCAAACTTGCACGCACTCTATGAACGCGCTGCGACTTACGAAGCAAACGGCTTTAAAGGGCTCTTCCAGTTCATCCAATTTATCGAACGTTTGCAAAAACAAGATAAGGATTTAGCCCAACCAACCAGTCTCGCCAATCAAGATGCCATCTCTGTGATGACGATTCATGGGAGTAAAGGCTTAGAATTCCCGGTGGTCTTCCTAATGGATGCCAATCATCAATTTAACGAGCAAGACTTGCGCCAAAATTACGTGCTCGATGATCAATCGGGACTCGGAATTGTTTACTTAGACGCGAAAAAACGGTTAAAGATTCCAACACTACCAGAATTAACCATCACGACCCAAAAACGGCAAAAGTTACGCGCTGAAGAAATGCGAAAACTCTATGTTGCTTTAACGCGTGCCGAGCAAAGGCTGATTATCGCGGGCAGTTGTGATAACCAAGCGAAACTATTTGCAACTTGGCAAAAAGGGCAGCAAAATCCTGATCTGCGGTTGGACGCTTCTGTTCGTCAATCTAGCACGAACTTACTAGATTGGATTGGATTGAGCTTAATTCGTCATCCGCAAGCCCGTGATTGGACCGAAGAGGGGACACCATTCCTACCTCTGAGCGATGACGCAACTGAATTTAATTTAACGTTTACAAGTGAAACGCGCCTTGGCGAATTACCAGGTGCTTTACACCATGATCAAGATTGGAGCCAGCAACAACAAGTGGCACTCAAGGCGGTCGATTTAACAACTGATTTAGCCAACGGGATTCAAGACCAGCTAACATTCAGTTATCCAGCAAAAGGCGCCACCGAAACGACAGCTTACCAGTCTGTTTCAGAAGTGAAACGGCTCTTTGAAGATCCCGACAATGATCAGTTGGGGCAATTACGCTTTGACGCTGATACACCGCAACAAACCCATCGTTACGTGACCGATGAATTACCTCAACCACAATTCATGCAGACTGTTCGAAAAGCGAGTCCGGCTGAAATTGGAACGGCGACGCATCTGGTCTTACAAGAAATCGATTTAACCCAACCAGTAACGATCGATCGGGTGCAAAGTATCATCGACCGACTTGTTTTACAAAAAAGCCTCACTGCCAATGTTGCACAACAAATTAAAGTTGCTGCTATCATGACGTTCTTCGAGAGCGAGTTGGGTCAGCAACTGTTAGCTGAACCAGCGCAAGTTCATCGGGAAGTCCCATTTTCACTATTGTTACCGGCTGCATCCTTATTCGCCGGTTTACGCCCAGAAGATCAAGACAATGTCTTAATCCATGGGATTATGGATGGTTATGTAACCACGGATACCGACTGTATTTTGTTCGACTATAAGACTGATTTTGTGAACCCAGCTGATCCAGAAGCTGCCATTGAGGCGATTAAAGCGCGGTATGCCGGCCAAATTAACCTATACAGTGCCGCGTTGACGCAAATTGCTAACCGGCCGGTAACCGCTAAATATCTCTATCTATTGTCGATTGGCCAACTAGTCGCTATTAACTAGACTGGTTTCTACGCGTCATTCATAGTATGATTGATATAATAATGAGTAAAGTATTGGTGACAGCATGAACCAAGAGACAATTTACGCCGTCGTTGATTTAGAAACGACTGGCACAAACATTAAAGAAGGGGACCGCATTATTCAATTCGGATGCGCCCTCATTCAAAACGGCAAAATCATTCAGACGATTTCGCAAGATGTTAATCCGCTTCGCGACGTACCGACTAAAATTCAACATTTGACGCATATCACTGCTGATCAACTCGAATTAGCACCGATTTTCGAAGATTTAGCGCCAACGTTAGTTGAACTCTTATCCGGTACTGTTTTCGTGGCCCATAATATTAACTTTGACTTACCTTTTTTAAATGGCGAATTAGAACGCGTGGGGCAACCGCCACTTGATTTGCCGGGCATCGATACTGTTGAACTGGCTCAGATCGTATTGCCGGAAGCACCGAGCTATCGATTACAAGACCTCACACAGTTACTCGCCATCGAACATGACAATCCTCATCAAGCTGACAGCGATGCCTTGGTAACGGCTAAATTATTCTTAAAATTAATGGCACGGCTGAAGACCCTGCCATTAGTTACCCTAGAACGTCTTAGTGCGTTAGGCGCGGGCTTGTTACGTCAAACAGGGGATTTCTTCACAGCGATTGCCGAGCAGATGCATGCGCAATCGAGACCGCTGCCGAACGATCTCTTAATTCGTGAAAACATTGCCCTACGAAAACCAGCCGAGGAATCATTTAAAATCTATCCGGGATCTAATTTTGCGGCTGATTATCCAGTGGAAGAAGCTGATAAAAAACGATTATTAAAACCCCACTTGAAATGGCGTAAAGCGCAAGCTGCCATGATGGATATGATTCACGATAATTTCGAATCTGAGGCACCTGAACCACTATTAATTGAAGCAGCCACCGGGTTAGGGAAGACCATCGGGTATTTACTTCCCTATAGTTATCGCATGACGCCTGAACACAAATTAGTGGTTGCAACATCGACAACGCTGCTACAGGATCAGATTTTAACGCAGGCCAGACCGCTTCTTGAAAAATTAGTAGGTCGCCAAATTAATGCCGAAATCGTTAAGAGTCCGCGTCACTATTTGGATTTGCATCGCTTTGAATTATCGCTCCGTTTACCACATAAGAATCGGATGGTGCGGTTGCTTCAGATGAAAATCTTAGTTTGGCTAACCCAAACAACAACGGGGGATTTGGATGAACTCAATTTAACGAGTTACCAAACACCATTTTTCAATAACGTGCAACACCGGGGATTAACAAGTCTGCAACCACAAGCGCCGTTTTATCAAGATGATTTCTTACGTCGCCTGCATAAGCGCCAGCAACAAGCCGAATTACTCGTCACCAACCACGCCTACCTGGCAGAGCACGCGAATAATCACCAAACCTGGGGTGCGCGACCATACTTGGTCTTAGATGAAGCACAAAATATGATTTTCAATGTTCAAAAAATTGCGCAACAAGATTGGTCACTTTCACGTTGGCAACTTTGGTCTCAAAAAGGGTTGCAATATACGGATCCGGAACAGGCCAATAATAATTTAGCCCGGCTTTTCCCGAAAAAATCACCGCAAGCCCGCTCGTTACGGTTAGTGCATAAAAACTTAACCAAGTTAGGCCGAACCATCAGTGACTTAGAGACATACCTAACCACAGCGTTTGAACTACCGCAACCAGAAGCGCATCAAGCGTTTAGTGAACGTTATTTGAATCCAGATGAAGTGGTTCAATTTGTCACCGCTTGTCATAATCAATTCGACCAACTGAACCGCCAACTGTTGACCATTCAAGATCATTTTCTCGCGTTGCGTTACTGGCTTGAACAGCGGTTAGAACAATATACAGAGGGGGATTTGGGGATTTGGCAGTCATTTGAAAACGAAATCAACCTATTGTTGGCGGATGTTGAAGCCTATCAACGGTTTGAGCAATTATTCATTGCGACGAAACCGCAGGAACAACACGCGTTAATGATTCAGATGACACAGCCTAAACAACCTAGTCAGTTACCACAGTTTAAGCTCCAGTGGCAATTGCTTTCAGCTGGTCCGCAAATGCAACAGATCCTCGCGCACTTTGAACCAGTCACCTTGACTGGCGCAACCCTTGCGGTTAATGGGCACTTCGATTATTTGAAACGTGAACTTGGTTTTACCGAAGCGCAATCACTAGCGACTAAGAAATTACGCAGTCCATTCCGCTTCAAGCAACAGGCGCGCTTTTTTATCGCTGAAGATGGTCCTAGTCAAAAGAATTTAGCCCCCAATGAGTACCACCATGCAGTTGCTGAACAGCTATTAACGTTATTAGTTGGCAATCCACATCAGGCGTTAGTCCTCTTTAATTCTAATCAGGCGTTAGAACAAGTGTATTATGCGCTTGGCCGCGCCGGTTTATCGCTTGATCGTGAGATTCTTGCCCAAGGGATTACGGGTAGTGCGGAGAAAATTACCAAGCGCTTTATGCTGGGGCACGATTCAATCTTGTTGGCGACAAACAGTTTCATTGCTGGTGTTGATTTTCCGGAATCAGCACTGGAATTAGTGGTGCTTGTTCAATTACCATTTGATGCGCCGAATGCACTGCAGACACGAATTCGTTACGCTCAACTTTCTGCCCAAGGAATTAATCCATTTAAAGCAGAGGCTTTACCCAAAGCAACGATTAAACTACGCCAAGCATTTGGGCGCTTAATCAGAACCCCTAACGATCGCGGCGTCTTCATTTGTTTAGATCCCCGGTTATTATCGACCCAATATGGGCAACAAATGCGCCGCGCGTTACCGACAAGTTTACCCCAAAAAGCAGCGTCGGTTAAAATAATCCGGGAATTAACCGACTTGTTTTGGTTAAATTCCCACTAAGATTCGGTTTTAAGCGCCGATAGCCGTTATTTTTTGCTATAATAAGGCTTATTCAAGCGAACAAGGAGAGAATGCAGCGTGCGCAAATATAAGAGATGGCTCTGGATATTCTTATTGTTGGTAATCATTGGCAGCATGCTGATGATTTATCATCAAGCTCGAAAACCCGAAGCAACGGCTGAAACCAAAGCCGTTAACATTGCTAAAAAATACGCGAAATTAAAAGAGCCTGATGGGTTCTACACGTATCATCGAAATGCAACATATTATACCGTTAGTGGTAAAGACCGTGATAATCACGGCATCTTCGTTTTAATCAACGAAAAAGGCAATCATGCCACTGTCTATCGTCAAAGTGGTGGTATTTCTAAAAACGATGCGTTAGAAAAGACATGGTCAACTAAAAATCCGCAAAAAGTACTGAACATTAACTTCGGTATGTACCGCAACAAGCCTGTTTGGGAAGTTGTCTATAAAAGTGACAAAGGCCGTCTTTGTTATTTAACCCTCGACTTTAAAACCGGGAAGACGATTCAATTGATTGAAAATATCTAGGGTTCTCAATTAGGGGGCTGTGGTTGTCAGGGTTTTGTTATATAATAATAACTATCAGTTATTTTGAACTGTTGTAAATTAAATGTTGCACATAAGGAGACAGAGTTTATGGTTAAAAAAATCAGTATTATCGATGCAAAAAACCATGTCGATGAAGAAGTTAAAATTGGCGTTTGGTTAACCGACAAACGCTCAAGTGGGAAGATTTCATTCCTCCAATTACGTGATGGCACTGCCTTTTTCCAAGGGGTTGTCGTTAAAAGCCAAGTAAGCGAAGCCGTTTTCCAATTGGCAAAAGATGTCAAACAAGAATCAAGTATGTGGGTGACAGGGGTCATTCATGAAGATACTCGTTCACACTTTGGTTATGAAATTGAAATTTCTGACATCGAATTAATTGGTGACAGCAGCGAATACCCAATTACGCCTAAAGAACATGGGATTGAATTCTTATTAGATCACCGTCACTTATGGTTACGTTCAAAACGCCCATTTGCGATCATGAAAATCAGAAATGAAATCATCCGCGCTTCTTATGAATTCTTTAACCAAGAAGGCTTCATCAAGATGGATCCACCAATCTTGACGGGTAGTGCCCCTGAAGGGACAACTGAATTATTCCACATCGAATATTTCGACAACGATGCTTATTTAACACAAAGTGGTCAGTTATACGCTGAAGCTGGCGCAATGGCCTTTGGTAAAGTCTTCACTTTTGGCCCTGTTTTCCGTGCTGAAAAATCCAAAACTCGTCGTCATTTGACTGAGTTCTGGATGATTGAACCAGAAATGGCCTTCACAACTCAAGATGAAAGTCTTGAAGTCCAAGAAAAATACGTGGCTTACCTTGTTCAAAACGTCATTGATCACTGTGCCTATGAATTAAAATTATTGGACCGTGATGTTGACCAATTGAAGAAATATACTAAAACACCGTATCCACGTATTTCATACGATAAGGCTGTTGAAATGTTACAAGCAGCTGACTTCGATATTAAATGGGGCGATGATTTTGGCGCACCAGATGAAACTTATTTATCGGATCAATTTGAACAACCAGTCTTCATTTTGAATTATCCAAAAGCCATCAAACCTTTCTATATGAAGCCACATCCAACACGTGATGATGTTTACTTATGTGCTGATTTATTGGCACCAGAAGGTTATGGTGAAATTATCGGTGGTAGTGAACGTGAAACTGACTTTGATAAATTAGAAGCTGAAATTAAAGCAATGGGCTTAGACCTTGAAGAATATCAATGGTACTTAGACTTACGTCGTTACGGATCAGTGCCACATTCTGGTTTCGGATTAGGTCTAGAACGGGCCATTACATGGATCTGTGGTATCGATCATTTACGTGAAACAATTCCATTCCCAAGAATGATTAACAGAATCAAACCATAAAGAGTGCTGACTCGAACGAGTTGACTTTGAGGATTAACAGCAAAACGGGCATTATGGCGCTTCACAGCCATGGTGCCCGTTTTACAGTTAACCGGAAAAGGCAGTTCGAAGAAGCACGTTTCAAATAGAGTGCGTTGTAGCTGGTTAGGTTCTGAGCATTAACGTTGGTTGGCGAATAATCGATGCAATCGATTATTTGACAATCATTGTTAAGCGCAGGAACCTAGCTACAAAAGCACGTTTGAATTAGAGTGCGTTGAAAGTGGTTAGTTCTCGAGCATTTGTCTAGTCTAGTGAATGAGCGACGCAAGTCGATCGTTTGCTGGACGTAGCAAAGCACCGAGGACTACTTTCAAAAGCATGTTTCAAATCAGAGTGCTGACTCAAACGAGTTGGCTTTGAGGATTAACTAAAGCGCCGTGAACCGAAATCAGGTTCTCGGCGCTTTTTTATTTGTCTAAAATTGGTTACAATAGAACTAATGAAACTTTTAGAAAAGAAGGCTAGAATATGAACGAACTTACCGCGTTTTTACAAGGCGGCCAATTGAGTGTCTCTCGACTGTTACTGCATCACTATCAAACGCTCAAGATGTCTTCTGAAGAATTAGTGGTTTACTTACAGCTCAGTGATTTTGCCAGTCAAAACAATGACTTTCCCGATTTAGCTGTGATTGGTGAACGCATGGGAATTGAATCCAGCCAAATTTACGCATTGATTCATCAACTTTTACAGAAAAAACTAATTACCCTTAAATCATCTGTCAATGAACAAGGTCAGGCTGAAGACCATTACGATCTCACACCAGCCTTAACTAAATTGAGCGTGCTAGCCGTTCAAGACGCACAAGTCACTCAACAAGCACTAGACGGTAACCAACGGAGTGCGGTCTTTAACCAAGTTGAACAAGCTCTTGGCCGCCCATTATCGCCATTGGAATCTGAGATTGTTGCCAACTGGTTAGATTTAGATCATTATCAACCAGAATTGATTCAATTAGCCGTGCGAGAAGCCGTTTTAAATCAAGTCTATTCCTTGAAGTATGTTGATAAGATTTTGCTCAACTGGCAGAAACAAAATATTACTGATAAAGAATCCCTACAAACTTACCAAAAGGCCCATCCAAGACGTTAATCGAATAGGAGATGAAGCGGATGTTATCAAAAGCCAAAACACAGTGGGCCATGCACCAACTATACAAATTAATTCCAGATGCGCAGGGCGCATTAGTTGCTGATTCACCGTTTCAATTGTTGATTGCGGTGATGCTTAGCGCACAAGCCACCGACGTTTCCGTCAATAAGGTCACCCCACAACTATTTGCTGATTTCCCGACACCAGCTAGTTTCGCGAATGCAGAGATTGCCAATATTGAAGCTGATATTCATTCAATCGGGTTATATCATAATAAAGCTAAACACATCAAAACATGCTGCCAGCAACTAATGGCAGATTTTGGTGGGGAAGTGCCGCGCACACATGCCGAATTGGAACAACTTGCTGGTGTTGGCCGTAAGACCGCGAATGTCGTTTTAGGTGACGCCTTTAACGTCCCATCATTTGCCGTCGATACGCATGTCACTCGGATTGCCAAACGGCTCAAAATCAGTGCACAGGATGCCTCGGTGATCCAGATTGAAAAGGACTTTCAAGCGAAGCTTACTAAGAAAACATGGGTTCAAGCGCATCACACACTCATTCTTTTTGGGCGGCAAGTCTGTACGGCACGTAAGCCGCATTGCGATGAGTGTCCTTTATTAAGGATTTGCCAAGCAGGCCAACAATTTCTTGAAGATCGTGGTTAAAAAACGCAAAAAAAGCACCGTTCAGCCAACGTTTATCGTTGAACTGAACGGTGCTTCTTTTAGTTAGTTGGCGCTGCTGGTGTTCGTGTCGTCGACCCCGTTCCTGGATTAGTTGTTGCCGGAGGGGTTGAGGTCGAAGGTTGCGATTGTGAACTTTCAGTTGGGGTGCTTGAAGATGAGGTCTCCGGCACACTGGAAGATTCACTTGGTGTTTCAACCACGCTACTTGAGCTAGAAATTTCACTGCTTGAGCTGACCGGTGCTTCTGAGCTAGAGTAGAGTACACTACTTGAAGAAGATCGACTGCTTGAAGAACTTGGAATGGTCGTCGTCCCTTTAATATAGAGTTCTCGTACGCCAGCCACGTTTTTAGCAACCACGTTACTTGGCATTGACCAATCTGAGTTGGTTGCGTTTTGAGCGAGGTAGGCCATCATTGCTTTATAGATATAAGCGGCGACGTTCCGCTCACTCATTGTTAATCCATTTTTAAGTGGTTCATCGTATCCAGTCCAAACCGTCACTGAATAGTTCTTGGTATAACCGGCAAACCAGCTATCCTTCGCTAAAGTTGGGTTTAACCCAGATTTGGCAATTTCTTCGCTAGAATAATCGGTTGTCCCAGTCTTACCAGCTTGATAAAGCCCTGGAATTTGGGCTAACGTCCCAGAACCATTTTTAATAACATCTTTTAACATATCAGTAATCATGTAGGCCGTTGAACTCTTCATAGCCTGTGTGCCATCAGAATCATAATTATGCGTAATCCCATCGGCTGTTTCGACTTTATGGATATAAGTTGGTGCATAGTAAGTTCCACCGTTTGCGAAGGCGCCATATGCGGCAGCTTCATCAACAGTTGAAACATTCCCACCAATCCCATAAGAAAGACCAGTATCAGCTGGCACGTTAATGCCTAAGCCTTTCACGAATTCACGGGCTTTAGTCATGCCAACAGCTTCTAACAGTTCGATGGCTGGGACGTTTCGTGAGTTGGCAAGCGCATTACGCGCGGTAATTGTACCGAGATAACGGCCATCAAAGTTATGCAATTGAATATTGGTTCCAGGATAAGTGTAAGGGACATCTTGTAGTTTCTGTGCGGTTGAGTAGTCAAGATATTCGATAGCTGGACCGTAATCCATTAATGGTTTCATTGATGACCCATTGCTTCGGCCAGATTGCACGGCCCGGTTATAACCGAGTTGCACATCACCAGTTTTACGACCACCAATCATCGCAACAATTCGACCGTTATTAGGATCTGTAATTGAAACTGCTGTTTGTAGTTGATCATCTGGGAATGGAATACTGCTATCATTATTGACGATATCGTATAACTTACGTTGCGCGTCCATATTGATATTGGTGTAGACTTTCAAACCAGCCGTGTACGGATCATAGCCTTTTTTCTTCAAGTCGGCGAGGACTTCCTTGACGTAAGCGTCGGTTGCTTTAGAATCCGTTGAACTATTCGCTACTGTTTGTTGATCCACTAAGCCGGTATTAATTGGGACTTGTTTAGCTTCGGCAGCTTCAGTTGCTGTAATCTTATTGTTCCGCAAAAGCGCATCAAGAACTAAATCACGGCGCTTCTTCGCTAAATCAGGGTGGAGGTACGGATCGTAATTACTTGGCGATTGCGGCATACCCGCAATCAATGCCAGTTGTGGCAAACTTAATTCCTTCAACGACTTGCCATAATAATACTTAGCAGCCGTCCCCATACCATTGACCCCGTTATTCAGGTACACTTTGTTCATATAATACTCTAAGATTTGGTCTTTTGAATATTGACGTTCGACTTGAACGGCAAGCCACGCTTCTTGTGCTTTTCGTCTGAAAGTCTGATCGCTGTTTTTCGTTGAGAATTTAGACAGTTTAATCAATTGTTGGGTTAAAGTACTCCCACCTTGTAAGCCTAGCGGTGATTTACCAGTAATATTGGCGACTGCAGCAGACGCAATTCGGATTGGATCAATCCCGAATTTTTCTTTATAGAAACGACGATCTTCAATAGAGACTACTGCATCTTTTAATGTTTGCGGGATTTGATCACTCTTGACATAACTCCGATTTTCGCCACCAATTGTTTTGAAAGGTTTCCCTTGATCATCGTATAGAATTGTCGCATTCGGACTTTGCAGGTCCGCTTGCGTTAGGTTTGGTGTATCTTTAACATAGTAGGCAAACAAACCAATCCCAGCCACGAAAGCCACTACAATCAGTAGTAACAACCATTTTAGAATTCTTAAAAAGAGGGGCCGGCGTTTCTTATTAGCGGGTTTTGCTTCAGCTTTGTGCCTTGCAACTCGCGAACTATTATTGTTTCGATTATCGGACATTGTTCTTTAAACTCCTTTATTTGACCGCTTTAATAACTGATCTACGGCATCTAAGTAGGGAATAATTGGATTAAGTTGGTACTTAATCTCAATCCCATTGTCAATCACATCACTGAGTGAAATCGATTTTCGTGCACCATCAACTTGCGCGTCCCAGCGGCTAATCAGTTCTGTTGCGGGATACAAGAATAGCCGTTGTAGCGGGACAAATTTCATAATGACAAAGCAGATGCCACCTTGATTCAAGCAGGCTCTGAAATGTTCAATCTGATGTTGATGGAAGTTCCGAAACGGAAACGCGGTTTTATTCTTCGTTTCCTTCGCTTCAAAATCGACGTAACGGCCCTGATAAATCCCATTATAGTCAGTTGTTGAGGCTTGTTTAAAATAAGCTTCTTTAATAACCGCTTGGCTGCGGGCAGGGTAGTCGACCTTCACAATCTGAATTGGCGTTGGTTTCTTATACACGACAGCCGTTGCATGTAATCGATAATACTGATTACTATCATTGAGTTCTTCTTCCAACGTCATGCCGCGTTTACCAAATAACGTTGTTGCTTCTGGTTGCCGGGCTTGCTTTTTAGTTGGTTTTGTCTCATTATTTGTATAAGGCTGTCCGTTAGGATAATGAAAGGCCATTGAAAATCACACTCCTGTTTCACTATTATAGCAATGTTTAGTTTAATTGAAAATCATTTGGGAGGGACCTGACTTGAAACGACTATGGGTGAGCGGCTATCGAAGCTATGAACTCGGTGTTTTTGGCGAAACTGACGAGAAACTTAAAGTAATTAAATATTCCTTAAAAAAGCAGTTAACACAATATTTAGATGATGGGCTCGAGTGGGTGATCACTGGTGGCCAAATGGGGATTGAACAGTGGAGTCTGCAAGTTGCTATTGAACTAAAAACGGACTATCCGGATTTAAAATTGGCGATGATGTTGCCGTTTAATGATTTTGGTCAACAATGGAACGAAAATAACCAAGCTCAATTGAGTCAGCTCAAAGCGCGAGTCGATTTTTGCGAACCAGTGATTAACGCACCGTATTCTGGACCGCAACAATTGCGCCAGTATCAACAATTCATGCTGACCCATACGGATGGTCAACTATTATACTATGATCGTGAATCACCGGGCAAACCAGAATATGATTATCATGCAGCCCGCCAATATCAAGACCAACAAGATTATCCGATTAACTTGGTCGATTTTTTCGAACTACAAGATATCGCGACTGAGTTAGCGGAATTAGATCAGCAAGAGTTTTAATTATTCGATAACTTTGCTATAATGGGAATCATAGTACATTTATTCTAAATGAGGTGTCAAAATGGACAATCAAATTGAAATCGAATTGAACCCAACTGATATATTGAAAAAAGAATTTAAAACAAAAATGCGGGGTTATGAACCTGAAGAAGTCGATGGTTACCTTGATTTAGTTATTAAAGACTATCAAACTTATCAAGAAGCAATCGATCGGCTAACGGCGGAAAATGCCCGCTTATTCAAGAAGGTTGACGAATTAAACCGCCAACTCAGCGCTTCTGATAACGTGAAGGAAAGTGCACCACAACAATCTTCAGCAGCAACCAACTATGATATTTTGAAACGCTTATCAAACCTTGAACGCCACGTGTTCGGTGCTAAGTTAAGTGAACAAAATCAAGCTCCACAGACAAGAGTTCAAAATCATTCACAATTTGACGAGACAAATCTTTAATCTTGTGCTATACTTATAAACGTTGATTCAACATTTGTAAATCTTGAGTAATCGCGGTCTACATCGGTAGGCTGAGGAAGGTCCATGCCCGCACAGGCTGAGATGCTTGTAGTGTTCGTGCCTGGCCCAATAAGCCAGGGTACCTTAACGGTAACGGCGGAAAAAGCGCTAAAACTTCGGTCATGCGTGAATATCCTTAAATAGTGCCACAGTGACGGAGCGTCCTTGGAAACTTGGACGGTGGAACGAGGTAAACCCCGCGAGCGAGTAACCCAAACTTTGGTAGGGGCGTCTCATTTATGGAAATGAACTAAAAATGAGAGTTCGTAAGAACAGATAGATGATTACTGAAGGAACTTTCTTCCTGGGGAAGTTCTGGAACAAAACATGGCCTATAAAGGTTTACAATCAGGTGGCTTGGGCTTTTGCCCAAGCTCTTTTTATTTAAAAAATAATTTCCTAAGGGGATCTTTAAAAACATGACTTACCAACTATACGCAACAATGGCGAGTGGGATTGAATCCATTACGGCCAAAGAATTACAAAATCTCGGTTATGAAACACGTTCAGATAATGGCCGGGTGTATTTCGAAGGCGATGTGGCAGATATTGCAAAAACCAATCTCTGGTTACGCAGTGCTGATCGGGTGAAAATCGCGATTGGTCAATTTGAGGCCAAAACCTTCGATGACCTTTTTGAACAAGTGAAAGCTTTGCCATGGGACAAGTTCCTGCCATTAGACGCCGCTTTTCCAGTTGCTGGTCGCTCAGTCCGTTCAACGCTCCATAGCGAACCAGACGTGCAAGCCATCACTAAAAAAGCGATTGTTGATAAGTTAAGTACTGTCTATCACCGCCGAACACGTTTAGCTGAAACAGGCGCAACGTATCCGCTTGAAGTCAGTATCCTAAAAGATGTCGTGACGATCAGCTTAGATACAACTGGTCCTAGTTTATTCAAGCGGGGCTACCGCCTTGAAAAAGGGGAAGCCCCATTGAAGGAAAACTTCGCGGCATCCTTAATTCTTTTAAGCCGTTGGCAACCTGATATGCCATTTGTTGATCCAACGACTGGTTCTGGGACCATTGCAATCGAAGCAGCTTTAATTGGTCACAACATTGCACCTGGTATGCATCGTAAGTTTGCCTTTGAAGACTTCGATTGGATCGATGCTTCTGTTTTAGAAAATGCCAAAGCCGAAGCGAAAGCAGCCGAAAAAGACCAACCACTTGAAATTTTTGGTTATGATATCGATCAAAACATGATTGATATCGCTAAGTTGAATGCGAACGAAGCTGGTGTTTTACATGATATCCAGTTCAAACAACTCGCTGTTAAAGATTTCAAGACAGATTTAACCAACGGGGTCATCATCGCCAACCCTCCTTACGGGAAACGATTAAGCGACCAAACACAAGCCCATGCTTTGTATAAAGAAATGGGTGATACCTATCGGTCATTGAAGACTTGGAGTAAGTATATTTTAACAAGTGACTTACAATTCCAAGAATCATTCGGGCAACGCGCAACTAAACGCCGGAAATTGTATAATGGTCGGATTCAAACTGATTTATTCCAATACTGGGGTCGTCCAGTATGGCCACGTGCAGAAAAAGAATAAAATTTTTTATAAAGCATTGCCGTTTTCAGTCGGTAATGCTTTTTTATTTGCTGAAAATCCCTTATAATAAAGATTACTTCAATAATAAGGTGAGGGATCGACTTGACAGTCATTTTAGCAGCAGAAACAATTCTTGAACAACACGTCAAAGCGCTAACTGCAAAAGGTTTAACAATCATCGCTTTAGCTGATTTAAAACCAAGTCAACTGGGTAGTATTGAGATTATGTTTGGTTGGAATAAAGATGCAGGCCCGAAAATTTTAGCAGAGCCCGGTAATCAATTAAAATGGATTCAGACCGCAAGCTCAGGGGTTGATTATTTACCACTAGCCACGTTAGCTAAGCAAGGGGTACTGGTATCAAACGCACGCGGGATGCACGCAAAACCAATCGCACAGACGGCATTAAGTTACATATTACACTTTACCCGTGGGATTTATCAGAGCTTACCCGCACAAGCAGCGCATCAATGGGAGCATCATGCTATTGGTGAACAAATGACAAATTTGGAACACCGCACACTCCTCATTTTTGGAACAGGTCAAATTGGTGAGGAAATTGCAAAGTATGCCCACGTCATGGGGATGCACACAATCGGCGTTAATCGGCACGGGAAACCCGTTGCCAATTTTGATCAGATTCTAACCGACACGGATTACGAACAAGCATTGCCACAAGCAGACTTCGTGATTAATGTGATGCCATTAACACCGGTCACCAATCGGTTCTTCGACACCACCTTTTTTACGCAACTCCATCGAGGGGCTTACTTCTTCAATTTAGGGCGCGGCGCTTCAGTCGACGAAGCAGCTTTGATGCACTATCTACAATCCGGTCATTTGGCAGGAGCAGCAATCGATGTTGCCCAAAACGAACCATTACCAAGTGATTCACCATTATGGGCCACACCAAACCTGATTATCACGCCACATATTTCAGGTTACATCGCTGATATCCATGAACGGCTCTTCAAAATTTTCGATCAAAATTTACCCAGTTATTTAGACAAAGGTGAATTACCCGTCAATCCGGTAGACTTGTCAGCCGGCTATTAAAAAAACAGCGTTAGGACTTTTTGTCTTAACGCTGTTTTTTTGTGACTTTAAGGGGCCTTTTTGAATTCGCATTTTAAGCAAGTTTCATGGCCTCTTGTCCACTTACTAATCTGAAGCGTCCTTAAAATGCGCCTCTGGTGATTGATCGTTTATAAACGTGATTAGACCGTGATTTAGCCATCAATAGCCTTTAATGTGTTTGAGCGCATTCTTTTGGTAGAAAGAATGCGCTCGGAATCCCTTTAAATCAACGATAATCAAAGGTGCAAAATACCACCGCATGGTTTATAATAATATAGAGAAAAAGAATGCGGTCAAAAAGGCGGAAAAAACATGCGGAAATCGCGCACTAAAAAAGGCAAAAAATTAAATGTTCAACCTTTACGGACAAAAGATGAGATTGAAGACATGAAAGTCATCTTGCGCCATTCACAAATGGGTAGTCGCAATTATTTATTATTTTTACTCGGCATTAATACTGGCTTACGCTGTTCTGATATTGTGCAGTTAAAAGTCAAAGATGTGATCGAAGACAATCCCGTGATTGTTGAACAAAAAACGGGTAAGTGGCGCCAAATTAGTTTGGCGAGTTTACGCCCATACATCAGTCCCTATATTCAAAATAATGAGTTGCTAGGCAATGATTGGTTGTTTCCTAGCCGCGTCGGCGATAACCACATCACCGTCAACGGTGTTTACCGCATGTTGACTGAAGCAGGTAAGAAACTTGGGCGTAATGATATTGGCACCCATACGATGCGCAAAACTTACGGCTACTGGTTCTACAAACAATTCGGGGACGTGCGGTCATTGATGATTGATTTTGGTCATTCAACGCAAGAAACGACGCTCCATTATATTGGGATTACCCAAGACGAAGTGTTAAGCAAGAAACAACAACTGGCGATTGGACTTTAAAAAAAGCTTGCATTAAAGTGAGGTCTAAGGTGTATAGTAAAGACAATATAATAGGAAGAGATAGGAGATTATAGTTATGAAAACAGCTATTTTTATGGGTCCTGGTCAAATGACCATTACCGAAGCACCAAAACCAACGATTGAAAAACCAACCGATGCGGTCGTGCGCATTATCCGCGCGTGCGTCTGTGGTTCTGATTTATGGTGGTATCGTGGGATTTCAAAACGAGAAGTAGGCGGTTTCACCGGTCACGAAGCAATTGGCATCGTTGATGCTGTTGGGACTGACGTACAAAATGTTAGTGTCGGTGATTTTGTGATCGTGCCATTTACCCATGGTTGTGGCCACTGTGCCGCTTGTTTAAACGGTTTTGATGGCGATTGTACCAATTGCGAGAATAATCCTGGTGGCTACCAAGCCGAATATCTCCGTTATCACAATGCAAACTGGGGCCTCGTTAAAGTTCCTGGCCAACCAAGCGATTACTCTGATGAAATGCTGAATAATCTATTGACGCTTTCAGACGTCATGGCAACCGGCTATCACGCTGCCGTGTCTGCTGAAGTGAAACCCGGTGACACAGTCGTTGTCATGGGTGATGGCGCCGTTGGTTTATGTGGTGTGATTGGCGCCAAATTACTCGGTGCGAAACGGATTATCGCGATGAGTCGTCATGCGGACCGGCAAAAATTAGCCCTTGAATTCGGCGCAACAGACATTGTTGCTGAACGCGGTGACGAAGGGGTCGCAAAAGTGATGGCGTTAACCGATAACGCTGGGGCCAACGCCGTCTTAGAATGTGTCGGGACCGAACAATCCGTCGCCACTGCCGTCGCCGTTGCTGGCGCAGGGGCTGTCATTGGTCGTGTCGGCATTCCCCAAAAAGCAGAGATGAACACCAATACCTTATTCCGGAAGAACATCGGTTTGCGTGGGGGAATTGCTGCCGTAACGACTCATGATCGCGCTCGTTTATTGGATGCTGTTTTAAAGGGTGCCATTAATCCTGGTAAAGTCTTTACACAACGCTTTACCTTAGATGATATTCAAGCCGCTTATGAAGCAATGGATCAACGCAAAGCGATTAAATCATTATTAATCATCGCTGAATAATATAAAAAGTGCCGCAGAACAGGATTTTTCCTGATTCTGCGGCATTTTTTTAATGGGCAATAAGACTTAATAGATAACCGCCAAGACAGCCGAAGATCAGGCTGAGCAAACTCCCAATGAGATAATATTCGGCGAAGTGGTGTTCGTTGGATTCAATGGCTTTAAAGCGGGTCAGCGCCTTAATCGCCACAATCACAGCAATACTCGCAACATTGTGCGTGTAAAACAAGATTAAGATGGCAAACCGTTCTAAATGACCAATATGCCGACCCAGTTTTGCACCATCTGGCAGGCGATCCATGTTTAAATCCAGTCCTTTTAAATAGAAGCTAATGAAATAATCGGTAAATAATAACGTGCTCAAAACAATACTGACCGCCAATAACAATCGGTTCACATGGTTAAACGCCCACTGCTGGCCGAGGAACATGCTCACAAGGCCGATCACTATTAAATGGAGTGCTTGATCGATGGTATAACTCATCACTGGTACGCGATTGCTGGTTAAATGTAGCTGTGCTTTTAAAAGTGGTTGGCTATTTTGCTTAAATAGATCAATGAGCCAATGACTCATCACAATGATGACTAATCCGATCAGTAACGGTTGCCAATGTGGCCAAGTAGGTGGTGCCATTAACCAACCGCCACCCCATAAAATAAGCACTAACGGGACTTGTGTCAGTGCGTGCTTGCATAATGGCCACCATTTCACACCGAGTTTCGTTGAACGTTTGCATTGGGCCATCTGATCAGATTGAAAGATAAAGTCGCAGCCAATATGACTAAGCAAGAAAAGCGCGAAAAGATTCATTCCACCACCGCCTTAAAAGCCACTAACTGCGCCCGTAACGTCGCTAATGTTTGTTCAATTAATGGATACTGAATCTGACTCAGTAAGCGACTGACTTTACTAGAGGCTAATGCACGCCCTTTTTGATCACTGTAGTCTAGTTCATAGGAAGCAACGCCGTATTTGGTCCACAACAATTCCGCTAATTCATAGCGTTTCAATGTTGGTTGGAGCACGATTTCAGCAAAAGCGTCCTTGCGCAACTGCGTATTCAAGAGTTGCTCATAAATTAAATAAAAGAGGGCATTAATCCCATTTGCGGCTGGTTGATCTGCCACTAATTGAAATTGAAAGGCCGTCGTCATAAAGGGATAACCTTGTGCTAATTCAGCACCTTGACGCAACAGTTTGGCTTGATCTGCTGCGGCGAGAGCGTTCACAATTGCTGTCCCGTTGACCCGATTGATATCCTGATAGTCACTTGGACTCGGCGTAGTCATCGTTCCTAAGCCAACCCCAAAATAAAAAGTGGGCTCCGCCAGCCCCGCAAAATGTGTCTGCCAGAAAGTTTGAAAAGCATCACTCTTTAAATAGGCATTACAAAAGGGATAGACATCAACAATCTGTGCCTGGTCATCCGCTGAAAAACCGCCCAATAGACCATCACCATCCTTAATTGCAAATGGTGTTAATAACGCTGGAAAATGGTGATTCAACGTGTCGGCGAAGTGTTGCAATAACTGGAGCGTCTGTGCTTGTTCCGTAAAACGGGTGCGGCTATCCGCTAAATCAATAAAACAATAGGCTGTCTGCATCGTTCTCATCCTCTCTGAAAACATTTGATTATAAGTACATAATAGGTGAATATGAACGAATAATCAAATGTTTTTGAGGAGCGGTTTACATTTTGCAGCCTACGCATTATAGTTAACTACATAAGTAACTAACCAATTAACGAAACGGAGGTGTTCCGGATGCTTTTTGAATTTAATAATGATGCACCACTCTACCGGCAGATTGCCGAACAAATTGAAGAGGGTATTTTTACTGGGGTCTTTCCACCTGGTAGTCAAGTCCCATCGACAACTGAAATTTCCAGACAATTCAATATCAATCCAGCCACGGTACTTAAAGGGATGAATCAACTCGTTACCAGCGGCTTAATTGAAAAGAAAAGGGGACTCGGCATGTTCGTCACATCAAGCGCACCCGCACAGATCACTGAAAAACGGCAATCTGAATTTTTTGAACACTATGTTGCCCAATTTATCACTGAAGCACAACAATTAAACCTAACCAAAGACGACCTAATTGCACTAATTGAAAGGGGCTATGACCATGCCTAATTTACAAACCACACAACTGATTAAACAATTTGGGAAACAGGTCGTCCTCGACGACATCAACTTAACACTTAAACCCAATACAATTTACGGCTTACTCGGCCGCAATGGGGTGGGTAAGAGTACCTTATTAAGTATTCTAGCCAATCATCAAACTGCATCCCTAGGTGAGATTAAATGGGGCGATACGGTCTTAACCGGTCGCGATCATCCGTTACAAACGATTTACTTGATGTCGGAAATCAATCTCTTTAATAAAGATGACAAATTACGGACCATTATTAAAAATACCGCTTTACTGCAAGGTTCATTTGATCATGCACTCGCCGAAGAAATGCTGACTGCATTTGATTTGAATCCAAAAAAGAAACTCAATCAGCTTTCAACTGGGTACCGCACGATTTTTAAAACAATTGTTGCGCTTTGTGTGCCGGCAGAATATGTTTTCCTCGATGAACCAGTCTTAGGCTTAGATGCTAACTACCGCAGTCTCTTATATCGCTACATTTTACAGGCCTATGAAAGTCGGCCACGGACATTTGTCGTTGCGACCCATATCATCGAAGAAATCGCGACCTTAGTCGAACACGTCTTGGTCTTGAACGACGCTCAATTAATTGTCGATGATGATTTGGAAACCGTCCTCGCCAAGAGTTACCGTGTCAGTGGCCCGGAAGAACTTGTTCGCGAGTACTGTACCGACTTAAACGTCTTAGGTTCCCAGCAAATGGGGACCTTATACACGGTTTATCTTTATGACGTCTTACCAGAAGAACGGGTTATTCCAGATCGTCTAACGATTGACCATATCGATCTACAAGAAACTTTCATTAAATTAACGAACAAAGGAAGTGAAGCACATGTTTAATGCAATGATGCGGTACCGCCTGACCGCCATTTGGAAAACACTGGCGGGGGGTGCCATCGGATTTTTCGGCGGGATGGTTGTCGTTGCTTTAATTTTCTCAAAGAATTTAGACTTAGGTGATTTTGGCCTTGCAATTGTGACAGGTTTCTTATTCCTGAGTCAAATCACATTAGTCGTTCAATCTTTTACAACCACTCGAAAAACTTTTAATTTTGCCATTTTGAATGGGATTCCGAGAAAGATTAGCTTCCTAACACAATTAATCAGTTTATTCAGCAGTCAACTGGTCACCTTTGCTTGTTTATATCCAATCGCGATTCATAACCAAATATTCGCGGGTATTAAAGCTAACCTGTTAGACCCCCACATTATCGTGGCGTTAATTCTCGTCGTATGGACGTTCATGGCCCAGGGTTTAGCGATCAGTAGTTTCATTACTTTATTTGAACATAAAGCTTGGGTTTTCCTATTTGCAGCATGGTTAATTATCTCCACGATTTATGAACGTTATATCACACCAATCATTACGCGGATGATTCCGGATTGGACCGATTATTTCTTCGTTAATTTCGAACAAGTGAATGTCGTATCGGCGATTAAAATTGCCTTCGATCAGCCAACTTTCTGGATTAGCACCTTGACCAGTATTGTTGCACCGCTTATCATCGCTGGCATTTGCCAACACTTCATGCAAACTAGACGAATCACGTTTAGATTGAGAAAAATAGCGCGCTAGTCAATTGTCTCGCCTTTGTGCGAGACTTTTTACGTGGTTGCAATTTCAGCCCTAATTGTTATACTAATAACTATTCTATTTCCCTGGGAGGTTGTCTCATGCTCTTATCCCCATTATTTGAATGTGATGTGCCAACAATCCGCTAATTTCGTGCATTAAACACAAATTGGAGGATTCACACATGATAATCACTAAACAAGCAAACTTAGACCAAGCACAATTGGTCACCGCAACATTCTCATTCACAAATGCTAAAAAAGATGCCGCGTTCTGGGACACAACTTTAACGCCGTTGCTCAACGAAATCGAAGCGAATTTATCGCTCAAACAAATTCGTGAGTTGCCCAACATCATCGCGACGAAAAAAACGTATAAGGCAATCGGACTTGATGCAACACGGCACCGACCATCTTCGGATAGCTTATTACGGCGCGTTGTTAAAGGACAGGGGCTCTATCAAATTAATGCACTGGTTGATGTGAATAACTATCTATCCCTGAAGTTACAATTACCGATTGGCAGTTACGACTTAGCTAAAATCGACGGCCCAATCAGTTATCAAGTCGCTGCAGAAGGGGACGAGTACGCCGGAATTGGTAAAGGGGCGATCAACATCAGTCACTTCCCAATTTTAGTCGATCAACAGGGGGCGTTTGGCAGTCCAATTTCGGATTCCACACGCGCAATGATTGCCCCTGAAACGACAGAAGCGATGCTTGTTGTTTATGCTTTCGGACAATCATCAGCTCAATTAGTGGTAATTGAACAAACGGTTAAAACAGTGCTTCAAACAGCTTTTAACCCAGAAACAATCACAACTGAAATCATCGCATAAAATCAAAAAGGAGCTGAGACAAAAGTAAGTTTTGTCTCAGCTCCTTTTTGATAGCCGAACTTTTATAGTCCAAACGTATTCTGTAACTCATATCCTTGCGGTTAACCCTCAGGGGATCACCGCGTTCCGTCACACGGTAGATTGTAAAATTAATCCGAACGCTGTTCGGACAAAAAAGATCAGCTTCCTTTAAAATGGTGTTTATCACAAACCCATCTTTTAGGAGCTGATCTTTTGTCTAGTATAACCTATTCCGAACGAATTAAAATTGAAACCTTTTG
>NZ_JBJKTM010000014.1:0-50856 GCF_046580785.1 Latilactobacillus sp. VITA-14 | reverse complement strand
GCTAGTGCGCCACGTTGAAAACGTGATAAAGTAGATGTACCCAAAGTAATCACTCCCTATATTGGTTGGAATTAGTTACTACCATTGTAAGTGATTGCTTTGGGCTTTTTAATTTCTGTTCGGATTAATTATAGAATTTGCCAAATATAAACGTGTCTGCATATTAGCCACCTACCATTCAATCTTTTCAACTGGAAGTGGGTTGGGATTCACATCAATTGAGCGGACGCGCGCATCGTTAATGTGAATCACGCGATCAGCCATCTGGGCAATCGCGGCATTATGCGTAATCAAAACAACGGTCCGGTGCTGCTGCCGACTAACTTCTTGTAATAATTTAAGAATCTGCTTGCCCGTTTCATAATCGAGTGCGCCAGTTGGTTCATCACACAAGAGGAGCTTCGGATTCTTAGCAATCGCCCGCGCAATCGCCACCCGTTGTTGCTCCCCACCGGATAGTTGGGCCGGAAAATTCTGAAGCCGATCCTGTAGACCAACTTGTTGCAAAACAAGCGCAACATCTAAAGCATTCGGCGAGACAGCCGTTGCCAGCGCCACATTTTCTTGCGTCGTTAAATTCGGCACTAAATTGTAAAATTGGAACACAAACCCGACATCAGTCCGGCGAAACGCCGTCAATTGGCGCGCACTAAACTGCGCAATATCGACACCATCAATCAACACTTGCCCTTCATCGGGTGTATCCATCCCGCCTAAGATGTTCAGCACCGTCGATTTTCCCGCACCACTCGGTCCGAGAATCACCGCTAACTCCCCTTCATTGACTGTAAAATTAATATCATGATTGGCCACGATTGTTGTCTCGCCCATCTGATATCGCTTGGCTACATGTCGTACATCAATTAAACTCATAACGATCACTCCTATACCTATTTAACCGGTTACATTTAACTAGTTTTATTATCGCATATCCGAGCTTGCACGACACAAAAAAAGACAATCAGAAAACTGATTGTCTTTTAAGATAAGTACCATTTTTCTTAATTCAACGTAAAACCCTGTTTTTTCAAAAAACTCGCCACTGCTGGTCGTCGCACTTCACTAAAGAAGGCCGTATTCTTGGTCGACCAATCAGTTTGTTGCTGATTGGTCCCACGATTAGCATAATAATTTTGCATTTGTTGATCGTATTGCACTAGGTTGGTTGCCTGATGCACATCATATTGATTTTGAGCGACTTGATTAACTTGCGGCAATCGTGGTTTAACCTGATTTTTAGTCTTCGGAATCCCGACCGTTAACCCAAATAGTGGGACGGTATAGGCGGGCAACTCGAGTAGTTCAGCGACACGCGCAATGTCATTGCGAATCCCACCGATATAACAGATGCCTAAGTCTAACGATTCGGCAGCGACTGCCATGTCCTCTGCTGCAATGGCTGTGTCGACCGTTGCGACTAATAAGGCTTCCATATTTTGAATGCCAGCTACTGACTGGCCCGCTTTTTCTAAGAGTGTGGCTTGTCGGTATAAGTCCGCGACAAAAACATAGAACGTCCCCGTCTGTTTAACATACGCCGCACTTTGAGAAATCGTTGCGATTTCATCACGAATTACGGGATCGGTCACTTCAATGATTGAAAATGCCTGAACGAAATTCGAAGAAGACCCACTTTGAGCTGCCCCAATGAGTTGTTGTTTCACTGTCGTGCTGAGGGGTGTTGGCTCGAAATCACGAACTGAAACATGGTGTTTCATTTGTTCGATTAAAGATGACATACAAAGACTCCATTCGATTTAAAATAAGTTGCTTCTAGCAATAGCGCGTTAACACAAAAAGGGCTAGCGCAAAATTGCCCTAGCCCTAAAACGTGCTTTTTGGTTGCAACAACTTCCGCTTAAGCTAAAATCCGCAGTACTCCTAAAACCTGGATTACTGCGGATTTTGTCTTAATGCTCAGTTGCTAACCGCAACCAAACGCACTCTTTACCAGTGGATTTCGTTAAAAATCTTTGGCCCTTTACGCATCTTTGTCCGATCATTTTTAGCAACGTCGGTCTGTTTTGATCTGCCACCACCTTTTTTCTGATCAATTAGTGCTTGCATTTTTTCTTTTTGCGTTAATTTTGGTGTTTGTTTTTCACTCATCTTCTGACTCCTAACTTTTCTACATTCTATAAGATTAGCATAGAATTCAAAGAATGCCTAACCGTTATTTTTGTAGGGCCGGAATCAAGCGCTTCGTCACTTCTCGTACAGAAAACGGGTTTTGCCCCGTAATCAACTGACCATCCTGGACAGCAAATGGTTTATAAAACCGTTTTTGCACAAATTGCGCGCCGTTTTGAGTTGCCACTTCTTGGTTTAAAAATGGCACCACTTTTTTCTTGCCCGCAATAATTTCTTCTGCAGTGGTAAACCCAGTCACTTTTTTACCAGCAATCAGATACTGACCGTCATCATATTTAATGCGTAGTAAACCCGCGATCCCGTGACAAACGGACGCAAGATAGCCACCGTGATTATAAATTTCCCGGGCAATTGTTTGTAATTCTGGATTATCAGGAAAATCCCACATCACGCCATGGCCGCCCGTATAGTAAATCGCAACGTAGTCAGCTGGATTGATATCGCTTGGCTTCAGCGTTGCGACTAACCCCCGTTGCACGTAATCCGGTTGTTCATAGATGGTCAGAATTGATTCATTCGTGTACTTCATCCCCCGTGGATCAAGCGGGACAAAGCCGCCTTTAGGGCTGACAAAATCGTAATCAATCCCCACTTTTTGCAATTCATCAACGAACTCTGCGGATTCCCCCAGCCATAATCCGGTTGGATCGGTGGTTCCTTGATAACGCGTAACATTCGTGTGGACAATTAGTACTTTGGGCATCTGGTTAGCCTCCTAAAAATTAGTGATGTGGGTTTATTAAATCATTTCGTTCTTATTCTGTCAATTGAAAAATAACTACTTACGCCGTAACAATCCAAATAGCGTTCTGAATTGATTTTTAAATGAAACAACATCATTGAAGATGTCCTCGCCGTCGTTCAACATCTTGACCGTTAACCAGCCGAGCGCTTCGGTAATCGACATCGCAACGGTCGCATTGACCGCGGATCCGGTGACCGTTCCAACGACCGGTACCAGTTTTAGAATGTTACCGACTGCACTCCGACCTAGGCCAATGAGTACCAATTCTTTCGACAGGCTCTTGCCCAAACTAGCCGACCAAGATTGACCGAATAGTTTATGCAAACGCGCCATCATCGTTAATTGAACCGGCACCAACAAGAACGCATCGGAAAATGGAATTGGTGAACAGCCAATAATCGCTGCTGTTAGTGATGCTGCGTGAATGATATTGTGTGCCTTTTTACGCATCTGATCATCCACACCGACTAGGAAGTCTTCAAAGACCCCATCAAACTGTGTCCGACTCTTCGCCATCGTCTTTTCCGCCAATGCTTTGGACTGGTTAAAAGACTTCGCAATCACAGCTGCCGATTGTTGCGGCAACTTCTTTAAGACTTCCGCAAAGAAGGAATCAAATTCCGGATTTGGTTCACCATTCACTTGTTGCTTATTAAAAGGTTTCTTCATCATGCCACGCTCCTTATCTGATTGACTAACATCGCTACTTTAAAGCGATTATATAATATTGAACAACAGTTAGTCTATCGAGCGAAAGGCTGACTTTTTAAAGAATCTCCTGAATCCCTTCTTCAATCGACGTCACCTTAAATTCCGGGAACCGTTTCTTAAACTTATCTGAACTGAACAGATTATCTTCTTCATATCTAGGTAGAAGTTCTTTTAATTCCTTTAGCGGTTTGCTGAACCAGCTACCGAGGTTGAACTGCCACATTTTTAAAACAGTGTAGTCGATTTTCTGGTGGGTTAGTTTGCTTGCTAGCGCGATGATTTCAGCGTATGTTTTGCCCTCATCACAAGGCAGATGCCACGTTTGACTAAAAGCATCCGGCGTGTTGCCGATCAACGCCATCGCGCGGCTGGCATCTGGCGTCCAAATTAATGTCCGGACCGCTTGATCATTCAATGGCACGCGCACCTTTTTACCCGCCTTGATATTGTTAAAGACCATCGTGTTCGGTAATACTTTGCGTCTTACCTAGACCGTAAAATTCAGGTGCACGACAAATGACCGCTTCAATTGCGCCAGTTGCCATCTTATCCAGCAACAACTGCGCCATCTCCACCCGCACAACCGCTTTACGGCCAACGGGTTCAAAAGGACTTGTTTCTGTCTGTAGCGTACTATTTTTTGCATACATATAGGTATTATCGAAAAAGACGAGCTTGGCCTTGTGCGCGACGCACGCGTTAATCACGTTGGTCATCATAATGTGAAATTGCGCTTCCCACATGTCTGAATTCATCGGTAAACCAGCGGTAAAATAAACAATTTCACTGCCTGCAACCGCACGATCAGTTTGGGCGGCGTCGAGCAAGTTTGCTGGAAATAGTTGATCGTTCGCGTTCACTTTTTTTGGATTCCGACTGACCAACCGAATGTCCGTTGTGAAGTCTTTGTGGAGCGCCTTGGCTAACTTTTGGCCAATCTGACCGCTACTACCTAAGATGGTTTGCATTTTAAAAACTCCTTTTACTGTTGTTTTTCGATGACTGCCGTAATCTGATCCAGCAGTGTTTTTAATTGATTGATTTCGCCCAGTTCGTGTTGCAAGTAATAATAGTTCTTCGTGCCTTCGCGTCTAAAGTCGACCAAGTTGGCTTCCTTTAACACTTTCAAATGATGCGACACTGCCGGGTGCGACAAGTCCGCCGCCGCCATTAAATCCGTGACCTGTAAGCCAGCACAAGCTTTATCAGCCATCAATTCTAAAATAATACTCTGCCGCTTCTCATCCCCGAGCGCCGTCAAAAACGGGCTCAGCTCAGCAAAGCTCTGTTTAATAACCTTCATTTCATCCATACATTAATCTCCGTTTTCGTTTTAATGGTTCATAAGTTTAAACCATTCAACCATTGATGTGAATTTTTGCCACAACTTCAAATCAATGCAACAAAAAAAGCCTCACTCATTAGCTGAAAAATATAATGGTTTCTCAAGTCGGTATGTCACACAAGCATTCACTAAGTTCGCTAAGGCTGTCATTGACCGTTATGGTGGACAAGTCAAATATTGGCTAAGCTTTAATGAACAAAATGGTTTTTTCTTTGAACCTGGCTTTGATAATACTGGCTTTATCAATGGTGAACGCGACTTATTAACCCTTTATACGATTGCTAATAATACAATGGTCGCGCATGCTGAAATCGCCAATTACTTACACGCCCACTACCCTAATGACCAAATTGGTGGGATGTTAGCCTATCAAGAATTCTATCCTGCAACCAGTCACCCCCAAGATGTCTTTGCTGCTAGAAAAGCATCAGAATTTATCAACCAACATTTCGTCGACGCCTTTACAAAAGGTCACTATTCAGCCGAAGTACTGCAATATATGCAAAATCATGACTTAATGAGTAGCATTCAGCCAAACGATTTGGCGTTAATCGCGAGTCACCATAATGACTTCTTAGCGTTCAGTTACTACTACACTGTCGCACTCGATCACACAAAATTAACCCCCAACACACCACCCAATTATTACATGCGCGATGCGAGTGTCCCTAATCCTTATTTAGAAAGTAGCGAATGGGGCTGGCAGATTGACGCCCTCGGTTTTAGAAATGTCTTAACAAAACTTTCAAATGAAACTGCCCTCCCCATTTTTCCAATCGAAAACGGGATTGGCATTCGCGAAGAATCACTGAATCACGAAGTGATCCAAGATGACGAACGGATTGCCTATCACTGCGACCATATCCAGGCTTTGAAAGACGCAGTTGATGAAGACGGCGCTCACGTTATGGGCTATCTTGGTTGGGGGTTAATCGATATCCCAAGTTCAAAAGGTGATATGACTAAACGCTATGGCGTCGTTTATGTCAATCGAACCAATCACGACCTCAAAGACCTTGCTAGAATTCCGAAGGCTAGTTTTTATTGGCTGCAAAAGGTCATTCAATCTAACGGTGAACAATTAGACTAAAAAAAGTGCGTTAAAAGGAGTGTTTTCTATGCTTAAACAAGGAAGTCGGCGACAAAGATTTATTGATCAGTTTACAAATATCGCCTTTAAAATCGGGAATCAAGTGCATTTGCGTTCATTACGTGATGCCTTCGCGATTATTATGCCACTATTCATCCTCGCCGGAATTGGGGTGCTCGTGAATAACGTTGTATTCCCCTGGGTCCTCCACGGCCAAATGCTAACCAACTTTCAATACTTCGGCACTTACATTACCAATGGGACTTTGAACGTTGCTGGGCTATTACTCGCACCCACAATCGGCTACTTTTTAGCGCGTAATAAGAATTACGTCAACAAAATTTCCGCGGCTGTCATGGCACTAGGGACTTTAATCATCATGATGCCTAATACTGTTCCGGTCACACCACTAGCTGCCAAGAAAGCCGTCGAAGTTTCTGGCATCTTAACTTTCCAAAACGTAGGAACAACCGGGATGTTTGCCGGCATTATTATTGGTTTAGCCGCAACAGAACTCTTTATGACCCTCTCAAAACTTAAAAAGTTACAAATTAACTTGAGTGATGCCGTCCCATCAGCTGTTGCTGGTTCTTTCAACACAATGATTCCAGCCCTCATTACAATGAGTCTATTTGCGGCACTTGCTGCGATTTTAACGGCTGGTTTCCACACTGATCTCATCACTTTAATTACAAATGTGATTCAAGAACCACTTCGGCGCGTTAATACAAGTTTACCGGGTCTCCTTCTGATTTACGGGACTGGTAATCTCCTCTTCTCATTTGGGATCCATCAAGCTGTCATTAACGGTACTTTATTGGATCCAGTCTTACTGATCAACATGAACAAAAATATGGCAGCTTACGCAGCTGGTCAACACATTCCTCATATCATCAATAACGTATTCCGCGATACATTTGGGATGCTTGGTGGTACCGGTAGTACTATTTGTTTATTGATTGCGACCTTGCTCTTCTCGAAATCACGCGCTAGTCGTGATATTACAAAGTTATCATTCGTCCCAAGTTTATTTAACATTAACGAACCTGTTATTTTCGGTTATCCAATTGTCTTCAACTTTGCGCTCATCATTCCATTTGTCCTAATGCCAGGACTTGGTATCAGTATTGCCTACTTCTTCACCGCAATTGGCTGGATGAATCGAGTAGTCGTCATGGTACCTTGGACCACACCACCATTACTCAACTCATATTTAGCAACCGGCGGCGATTGGCGCGCCCCTGTGATTCAAGGCTTCACTTTAATCCTCGGCGTTCTAATCTACTGGCCATTCTTGAAGATTAGTGAACGCGTTGCGGCCAAACAAGCTGAATTAACGCAATAATTAAAAAAAAGAATTCAGAATTTTCGTTAGAAAATTTTGAATTCTTTTTTGTTTTACCGATGACTCTAACCTACCCCTAGTCTTATAAATCCGGATTAGGCGTAATCACTTGCAACTTGTGTTCTAAGAGTCGCATCTTCAATGGTGACTTGGCACTCGGATCACCATCAATGCGGGTTTGTGCACTTTGCTGATTGTCGACTGTGATGCTGATTTCATTCGCTTTAAAGTAAGTCATCCCGGGAATCTTTTTAAAATTACCCGTTAAGAAATAAGGGAGAAACATCACTGACCGTGCTAGCGACATTTTCGGCGCAACGAAGACATGGAAATAACCATCATCGGGTTGCGCTTCGGGATTGAAGTTGGTAAATCCACCAACGGAATTCGTGAGGGTCACCAGCAAGAATTGCGTGTCTTTTTGCCAGTGCCGATCAGGCGTTTCAATCGTTAGCGGATAATGCTGATGCTCCGCTAATGCATGGATGCCTTTGCTTAAAAAAGCTAGCGGCCCCCATTTTTGTTTTTCACTCTGAGTCACGTTCAACGCGGCGTCCGCCAAAATGCCCAATGTCATTGTACTAATCAAGTAATCATCGTTCACTTGGCCGACGTCGAGTGGGCGCAGATGAACCTGCTGCAGATTTTCAATCGCTTGATCAATGTCCAACGGGATTTGTAACATCCGCGCCAAATTATTCACGGTCCCAGCAGGTACAATGCCTAAATAAGGCGGCTGATCTAACGTCGCAAGACCACTAACGACTTCATTAATGGTCCCATCCCCGCCGACAGCGACCACCACATCAAAGCCTGCCCGCGCCGCTTTTTTAGCTAACCGCGTTGCATCTTTCGGCCCTTCCGTCGGCATCAGTTCGACCTTGTGTTGATTCTTGATGAGTGCCTGCTCAATTTTCTGACCAACCGACTCACCATTGTTGTGCCCAGAGTGGGGATTATAAATAACGGCATAACGATACATAAAAAAGCCTCCTTCAATTACTCTAAGCATAGCAAAAATATTGGGAATAGGCTGGGATGGCGCATTAGGCTTACACTTAAAAATTCCGATGGTGTCAAAAACAAAAAAACACCCCGCAATATAAAATTGCGAGGTGCTTGTAAACATTGATATAAAAGTGATATTAACGTTTACTGAATTGTGAAGCTTTACGAGCTTTCTTAAGACCTGGTTTCTTACGTTCCTTCATACGAGGGTCACGTGTTAACATGCCAGCGCTCTTAAGAGCTGGACGGAAGTCAGGGTCAACTGTCAATAGGGCACGTGAAATACCGTGACGGATTGCACCAGCTTGGCCTGAGAATCCACCACCATTAACGTTTACCAAGATATCATAGCTATCTGTTGTTTCAGTAATTGTTAAAGGTTGTTTCATATCTAAAATCAAGTTAGCAAATGGAATGTAATCAACAACGTCTTTGTTGTTGATAGTGATTTTACCAGTACCTGGTACTAAACGTACACGAGCTACTGAGTTTTTACGACGGCCTGTACCGTTATAAGTTACTTGAGCCACTATAGTTTCCTCCTTAAATAATGTCCGTAATGTCTAAGACTTCTGGATTTTGTGCTTGGTGTTTGTGTTCGCCACCAGCGTAAACGTGTAACTTCAAGAATTGGTTGTGACCCAATGAGTTCTTAGGTAACATCCCTTTAACTGACATTTCAATTAAACGTTCTGGGTTGTTTTCACGAATTTCGCCAGCAGTCCGAGTTTTCAAACCACCAGGATGGTTACTATGGTGATGATATAACTTGTCGGTTGCTTTGCGACCTGTTAATTTAATTTTTTCAGCGTTGATGACGATGATGTTATCACCTGTATCAACGTTAGGTGTAAATGTTGGTTTATTTTTACCGCGTAAGATAGAAGCGACTACAGTTGATAGACGACCTAATGCAATATCAGTTGCATCGATCACATACCATTTACGTTCTACTTCGCCTGGTTTAGCCATGTAAGTTGTACGCACGATTTATTCCTCCAATATTCTGTGTTTGTTTGACACTCAATAAGTTTCCGGGGCCTATCGTGGGGCAAACAATACCAGATACTATAGTATCGTAATTTTACGATTAAGTCAATTGAATCTCAATTATTTTCATCAGTTTCGTAATAAACTTTTTTAAGGTACAAACCGCTTGCTGGCGCGGTTGAGCGAGCTTGTTGACGGTCCTTAACTTCATACAGCCGTAAAAAATCGTGGACATCCCGCCGGCCGTTACCAATTTCTAATAAAGTTCCAACCAAGATCCGCACCATGTTATACAAAAAGCCGTTCCCATAAAACTCAAAAACGAGTTCATTTTCGGATTCACTGAAAACAACGGTCGCATCATAAATCGTCCGCACCTTATCCTTAATGACCCCACCTGAAGCCGCAAAACTCGTATAATCATGCGTGCCCATCACATCTGGCAGCGCCGCTTGAATCCGTTCCACATCGATTGGATATGGATAATGACCGGTATAACGTCGCTTGAATGGATTCGTATAATGCCCAAGATCGACCCGATACATATACCGTTTACCGACCGTTGAAAATCGTGCATGAAAGTCATCGCCCGCTAACTGACTATCCACAACCTCCATATCAAGCGGTAAGAGGCTGTTTAAAGCCCGTAACATACTAATAGCGGGTAATTGACCTGGATAGTCGAAATGGACCACCTGCCCCGTTGCATGGACACCTGCGTCCGTCCGCCCTGAACCATACACTTGAATATAAGCGCCCTTACTCATCTTTGTCAGTGCTTTTTCTAATGTGCCCTGTACTGTTCGTTGGTTCGGTTGCACTTGGAAACCCGCAAAATCCGTTCCATCATAGGCAATTGTTACGCGATACCGTTGTGTCATTTTATCCCTCTTGTGTTAAAAAGTTAGTAGTTCTATTCTAAATAATTTTCTGAAAAGTAGCAATCTTTTTATGAATGCTCGTAAAAAATTTGATTTAAAAATGCATTTTTAATATAAAACAAGTTCAAATGCTGTATAATTATTATTATAAGTAGAAATAAGGAGAATTGTGCAATGAAGTTCGGATACGCACGCGTTTCATCTGCCGGACAAAGTCTAGCAACCCAGATTAGTCAATTAAAGGAAGAAAGCTGTGACATTATCTACAGCGAAAAGTTTACCGGAACTACCGTTGATAGCCCCAAATTTAATGAACTATTAGATCGGGTTTCAAGTGGTGATACCATCGTTGTTACACAACTTGATCGCTTCGCAAGAAATACCAAAGAAGCACTTGAAATCATCCAAGAACTTTTTAAAGCCCGCATTAAAATTCATATTTTGAACATGGGCATCATTGAAGACACCCCTTTCGGACGACTCATTTTTACCTTATTTAGTGCTTTTACGCAATTTGAGCGCGATATGATTCTCACCCGTACCCAGGAAGGAAAACATAATGCTCGTGTCACCGACCCTAGTTACACTGAAGGTTGTAAAACGACCTATACTGATGATGACATACAAGCAGCCCTAGACATGCGTGAAGAGGGCTTTACGTACGCTCAAATTAGTTACCAAATTGGCATTAGTGCTTCAACGTTGAAACGTCGGTTCAAAAAAACAAGCTAATCAAAAAAGTGCAAAAAAAAAGGACTCAATTAAATCAACCTCCGTTGGTTTAACTGAGTCCTTTTTGCGTTATCTTAAGAATAAAAGTGCGACGGTTAAAAGGCCCATCGTAATAAATGCCACGGTGTCTCTTGTCCGCCATTTCAAAATTCGGTACTTACTGCGGCCTTCGCCACCTTGGTACCCCCGTGCTTCCATTGCCGTTGCTAAATCGTCCGCGCGGTTAAAACTGCTGACAAATAACGGAATTAAAATCGGCACGATTGCTTTCATTTGTTGGAATAAATTCCCTTCACCAAAATCAACCCCGCGCGCACGTTGCGCATCCATAATTTTAGTGGTTTCATCCATCAATGTTGGTACAAAGCGCAATGCAATTGATAGCATCAATGCAACTTCATACACTGGAAAATGGACTACTTTAAGCGGCTTGAGAATTGATTCAATCGCATCCGCTAACGACAATGGCGGCGTCGTCAATGTCAGGAGAGTCGACATGAAAATAATCAATACAAAGCGCATGAAGATATAGGCGCCATTAATCAGCCCGTACTGGGTAAGCGTCAGAAATCCCCACTGCCAATAGACATGACCACCACGGGTGAAGAAAATCTGTAAGAGCACTGTAAATAGAATTAGCCATAACAGCGGCTTAACCCCTTTAATAAAGAAGTCGAGTTTAATTTTTGAAATCCCGATTAGTGCTACCGTAAAGATCAGTAATAAAGCGTAGGCTTGCCATGTACGCGCTAAAAAGATGATCCCAATATAATAAAAACTGGCTAATAACTTCGCCCGTGGATCCATCCGGTGTAACACAGAATCACCGGGGATATATCGGCCCAGAATTAATTTATTCATGTCCAATCCCCGCATTCTTCGGTAGTTGTTCTGCTAATAAGGCTGCCAATTCATGTTCAGTTAGTGGTACTTGATCAAAGACAAAGCCTTGTCGCATTAAAGCTTGCGCGAACTGAGTCGTTGTTGGTAGGCCAAGTTGTTTTTCCGTTAACCAATCCGGATCCGCAAAGATTTCGCGCGGTGCTCCGGTCTTAGCTAGCTTGCCATGTTCCAAAACGATGACGTTATCGGCGTAGTTCGCCACATCATCCATCTGATGGGTGACCATCACAATCGTCATCCCCTGCTCACTGTGTAGCTTTTCAAAAAGCGCCATCATCTCACGCCGGCCAACTGGATCGAGCCCCGCGGTTGGTTCATCTAAGACCAATACTTCCGGTTTCATTGCCAACACACCAGCAATGGCAACGCGGCGCATTTGCCCACCAGATAAATCAAAAGGTGACTTGTCAATCACGTTAGCGGGTAAACCGACGAGTTCAATCATCTCTTTAGCGCGTTCAAGTGCTTCAGCTTCAGGGACACCGAAGTTCTGCGGACCAAAAGCAATATCCTTTTGCACCGTCGACTCAAATAATTGGCTTTCAGGAAATTGAAAAACCATTCCAACTTTTTGACGGACAGCCTTTAAGTTTTTGTTGTTGGTTTCAGGCGTGATTTCCCGCTCACCAATCTGAACAACGCCGCTCGTTGGTTTTAAGAGTGCATTGAGGTGTTGGAGCAATGTCGACTTGCCACTGCCTGTATGACCAATCAAAGCCGTATAGGAGCCACTTGGAATGGTCACATTGATATTTTCTAGCCCAATCCCTTGAAAAGGCGTGCCTGGCTGATAAGTGTAGCTTACATTTTTGAATGTAATGTCCATAAGTACTCAACCATCCTTTCCGTTGTGAGATAATCTGTAGGCATCTCGATAGCGCGTTCATTTAGCGCTGCTTTAAGTTTTTCTGGATATGGAACATCTAGCCCTAAATCAAGCAAACGTTGCCCATATGCAAAAATATCGGCCGGTGTGCCCTGATCATGCACTTGCCCCTTATCTAAGATAATGATCCGGTCCGCACTTGCGGCTTCGTCAATATCGTGGGTAATTGATAGCACGGTCATGTTTGTTTCTTGTTTTAACTTATGAATGGTTGCGAGAACCTCTTCGCGCCCTTTTGGATCTAGCATACTGGTGGCCTCATCGAGAATCAGAATCTCAGGTTGTTGTGCGATGATCCCTGCTAAGGCCACTCGTTGTTTTTGACCACCCGACAAACGGCTTGGTTCACGTTTCAAGTATTCACTCATACCAACACGTTCAACCGCGTCTTTAACCCGTTCAATCATTTCAGCTCGCGGAATCCCCTGATTTTCGAGACCAAAAGCAACATCGTCTTCAACCGTTGCACCGACAAATTGATTATCCGGATTCTGAAAAACCATACCAACTTTCTGGCGAATAGTCCACACGTTATCCAACGACAATGGTAACCCATCAATCGTCACTGATCCCGATTGTAAATCTAACAAACCGTTCAATGATTTCGCGAAGGTACTCTTACCACTACCGTTATGACCGATAATGGCGACCCATTCGCCGGGATTGATACTGACAGAAAGATCATTCAGTGCTAAATGTCCTTCAGATTGTGGGTATTCATATTTTAAATGTTCAACTTGAATTATTTTTTGCTCATTCATGATTAATAACCCGTATTTTCCTTGGAATTAAAGTGCATTGGTTATGTTATCCATGCACGTTTCAAATCAAAAACCTGTTCCTATTTTATCATATAAAAGGCCATAGCGCTTTCGTTAGTCACCCTTTATTCAAAGGATATCCAACACAAAAAACGTCTAACTCCGATTTAACTCGGAATTAGACGTTATTTTATGTAAATCATCAATCGATGAAAGCCATACTGTGTTGCTAGTATGACCTTAGGACTAGACTCGGAGTACTTCCATCATCATAACGCCCTGTCTCATCGATCAAATGACCTAAATCATTTTGTGATTAAACAAGTTCAATAATCACCATTAATGCACCGTCACCACGACGAGGGGCTGTTTTAAGAATACGTGTGTAACCACCATTTCTTTCAGCATAACGTGGAGCAATGTCACTAAATAATTTTTGTAAAGCAGATTGAACGATTACAGCATCGTCTTCTTCGCGAATATCAGCTACTTCGTTACGAACGAATGCTGCAGCTTGACGACGAGCGTGTAAATCACCGCGTTTACCTAAAGTGATCATTTTTTCAGTTGTTTTACGAATTTCTTTGGCACGAGCTTCTGTAGTAATGATACGTTCATTGATGATTAAATCAGTTGTCAAATCACGTAACATTGCCTTACGTTGTGAGCTTGTGCGACCTAATTTACGATAACTCATGAATGGAGTCCCTCCTTCTTATCAGTTTATTCTTCTGTGCGTAAGCCTAAGCCAAGATCAAATAACTTGTTCTTAACTTCTTCTAACGACTTGCGACCAAGATTTCTAACTTTCATCATATCTGCTTCTGATTTGTCAGTTAACTCTTGAACAGTGTTGATTCCAGCGCGTTTCAAACAGTTGTATGAACGAACTGATAAATCTAACTCTTCAATTGTCATTTCAAGCATTTTCTCTTTATGTGTCTCTTCTTTTTCGACCATGATTTCAGCATTCTTCGCTTCATCAGTAAGATCTACAAAGATTGCCAAATGCTCTGTCATAATCTTCGCAGCTAAGCTAATAGCTTCTCTAGGACTGATGGAACCGTTTGTCCAAACATCAAGTGTTAACTTGTCGAAATCGTTACGACGACCAACACGTGTACTTTCTACTTGATAGTTGACACGACTGATTGGGGTATAAATTGAGTCGATTGGCAAAACACCAATTGGCATATCGTCTGACTTGTTTTGATCAGCAGCAACATAACCACGGCCTTTTTTAACTGTCATTCGCACGTGGAAATTGCCGCCTTCAGCTACTGTACAAATATATTGATCAGTATTTAAGACTTCAACGTCATCATCAGAAATGATATCAGCAGCAGTAACTGTTGCCGGACCCTTAACATCGATTTCAATTGTCTTGTCTTCTTCAACATGCAATTTAAGTGCTAATTTTTTAATATTCAAGATGATTTGTGTTACGTCTTCTAGGACGCCATCAATTGTTGAAAATTCATGTAAAACGCCATCAATTTGAATATCTGTGACAGCAGTACCTGGTAAAGAAGCGAGTAAAATACGACGTAAAGAGTTACCTAAAGTCGTACCATAGCCACGTTCAAGTGGTTCTACAACGAACTTACCGTAGTTAGTACTTTCATCAACCTTTGTAATGTTTGGTTTTTCAAATTCGATCATTCTTATCTTTTACCCCTTTCAAAACGAGAAGTGTTTATACATGAACACGTTTCAGTTTGTCTCAAAATGAAGCGTAGCCCAGACTAAACACGACGGCGTTTTGGAGGACGAGATCCATTATGAGGAACTGGTGTAACGTCACGAATAGCAGTAACTTCTAAACCAGTTGCTTGTAATGAGCGAATTGCAGCTTCACGGCCAGAACCTGGTCCTTTAACAGCAACTTCAACAGATTTCATACCATGTTCCATGGCTTCTTTACCAGCAGCTTCTGCAGCCATTTGAGCAGCAAAAGGTGTTGACTTACGACTACCTTTGAAACCTAATGAACCAGCAGATGACCATGCAACAGCATTCCCATGAGGATCAGTGATCATCACAAGAGTATTGTTAAATGTTGAGTGAATATGTGCAACGCCGGCTTCGATATTTTTCTTCACACGACGCTTACGTGGAGCATTTTTCTTATTTGCCATAAATTATAACCTCCTTTTACTGATTATTTCTTCTTGCCTGCAATCGTAACTTTCTTACCTTTACGAGTACGTGCGTTGTTCTTCGTGTTTTGACCACGAACTGGTAATCCACGACGATGACGCATGCCACGATAAGAACCGATTTCTTGTAGACGTTTGATGTTTAAGCTAACTTCACGACGAAGATCGCCTTCAACTTTAACTTTGTCGATTGCTGCACGGATCTTGTCTTCTTGATCCGGCGTTAAATCACGAGTACGGACGTCTTCTGCGACGCCAGCATCAGCCAAGACTTTAACGGCAGTTGTATTTCCGATACCGAAAATATAAGTTAAAGCAATCACAATTTGTTTATCACGTGGTAAATCCACACCTGCGATACGTGCCATTCTTGCACCTCCTGCTTAATTAATATTAACCTTGACGTTGTTTATGTTTTGGGTTAGCTGCGCAGATAATCATAACGCGGCCTTTTCGTTTGATAACTTTACAATGTTCGCACATTGGTTTTACTGATGGTCTTACTTTCATATCGACTGACCTCCTTGATATGATCCTTACGCCTATTTAAAGCGATACGTAATTCGTCCCTTAGTCAAATCATAGGGTGACAATTCAACTGTCACACGGTCTCCAGGTAAAATCTTGATGTAGTTCTTACGGATTTTACCAGAAACGTGTGCCAGAATAACTGCACCATTTTCAAGTTCTACTTTAAACATTGCATTTGGTAAAGTATCAGTTACTTTACCTTCAATTTCAATGACGTCATCTTTTGCCACGCAAAAGTACCCCCTTGTGGTTGTGAAAATTCATACAGAAAAATGGTGAGAGCTCTCCGCACTCACCGCTAGTGGTCATACCGAGATATTATATCACAAGTATTAAATTTTTAAAAGCACTGAGAATTCTGTCATTAAACAACTAGTCAGGCTTTTACGTGAACAATGACCGTGAGATCACTTGAGTTGATGACTAGTCTTTAATGGTATCAAGTACTTTTTGAACGGCAGAGAACACATCATCAATTTCTTGATTCCCATCCACCGTGTAAAGTAGGTTACGTTTTTCATAATAATCAAGTAAAGGTGTATTCATTTCGATATTGACCTTTAAGCGATTCTTAACCGTTTCAGGTTTGTCGTCTTCTCGTTGGAAGAAAACATGTTCGCCGCAACGATCACATGTACCTTCCACTTTAGTTGGATGGTAAAGTTTGTGGTACGTTGCACCACAATTTTTACAAATAAAGCGGCCAGATAAACGATCAGCCAAGATTTCAGGATCAACATCAATGTTAATCACACCATCTAAAGGTTTGTTCAATTTATCAGTAATGGCAGCTAAAGCATCCGCCTGATCAAGAGTCCGAGGAAAACCATCAAGGAGATAACCTACATTAGTATCTGCTTGTGCAAGACGTTCCTCAACAATTCCGTTGGTCACATCATCTGGTACCAATTCACCTTTATCGATGAATGACTTAGCTTTAACCCCAAGTTCTGTTTGATCTGCCATAGCAGCTCTGAACATGTCACCAGTTGAAATGTGTGGAATATGATAAGCGTCAACAATCTTTTCAGCTTGCGTTCCCTTACCAGCGCCGGGAAGTCCCATTAACATGAGATTCATGCCTTTGCCTCCTATTTAAAACCAGGATTCAATACTTTTTAAACGATAATTGCTTATCGAATGAATCCAACATACTTGCGTTTCATAAGTAACCCTTCGAGTTGACGTGTGCTTTCAAGCGCAACACCAACAACGATTAGTAAACTCGTCCCACCCAAACCAATTGATTGAGGTAAGCCACCGAGGTTTGCTGCTAATTGTGGTAATAATGCAATTACCCCAAGGAACAACGCACCGACAGTTGAAAGACGCATTAATACGCTAGAAAGATACTTCTCGGTACCTTTACCTGGCCAAACACCTGGGATATAACTCCCTTGCTTAGTCAAGTTCTCCGCAACTTTTTCAGGGTTAACCTGAACAAAAGCATAGAAGAAGGTAAAGAGAACAATGAGCACCGTATAAACAATCGAACCTGTCACAGTCTGCATGCTGAAGATATCTGATAATACTTTAAACCAAGTATCTGCACCATGACCTGATTGGAAGGCCATTAAGATTGTTTGAGGTGTCATAATAAATGAACTGGCGAAGATAACCGGAATCACACCAGCGACGTTGACTTTAAGGGGTAGGTAACTATTTTCACCTGCACCAGCTTCACGACGCGTATATTGAATCGGAATCTTTCGATTTGCTTGTTGGACCCATGTCACAAATGTGACAATCACGAGTACTGCAATAATCAAACCGATGATGAATAAGACACCTTTCCACATATCGCCTTTTGAAGCGTTCAAGACTTGTTCGCGGAAGATTTGGTAAAGGCCGCTTGGAAGGCGTGCAATGATCCCTGCAAAGATGATCATTGACACACCATTCCCTAAGCCTTTATCCGTTATCTGTTCACCCAACCATGTAATTAACATCGTACCACCCGTTAAAATGATCCCGATGCTAACGAAGGTCTTAATCCCCGGATCTTTAACCAAGCCCATTTGACTGAGTGAGTTAAAGCCAGCGGTAATCCCTATCGATTGGATAAACGCTAAGATGATGGTTAAGTAACGCGTTACTTGGTTAAGCTTACGTCGCCCAACTTCACCTTGCTTGCTCCATTCAACAAACTTAGGCACAATATCCATTTGTAGTAATTGAACCACAATTTGGGCAGTGATGAATGGTGAAACCCCCATCGAGAAGATGGAATAGTTCGCCAAGCCACCACCACTTACGGTATCAAGCAATGGGATCAAACCGGTTGAACCCAACTTAGTCAATGCACCAGCATTCACACCTGGTACCGTAATTTGTGCACCTAAACGATAAACGATCAAAACGCCTAAAGTAAACAAAATCTTACTACGGATTTCCTTTACTTTAAATGCGTTTTTGAGTGTCTTTAGCAATTAAATCACCTCAATTGAACCGCCAGCAGCTTCTACAGCAGCTTTTGCAGCTTCAGAATACTTGCTTACCTTAATGTTCAATTTTTTGTTTAATTCACCATTCGCTAATAATTTAACACCTGATAATTCATTCTTAACAACGCCTGCTTCGATTAAAACAGTTGAAGTAATTTCTGCACCGTCTTCAAAACGATTTAAATCGTTTAAGTTGACAACAGCATATTCCTTACGGTTGATATTCTTGAATCCACGTTTTGGCATACGACGGAATAAAGGCATTTGTCCACCTTCAAATCCTAAACGTACTTTACTACGAGCTTTTTGGCCTTTTTGACCACGACCAGCAGTTTTACCAGTACCTGAAGAAGTACCACGGCCGACACGTTTACGAACGTCACGAGCACCTTCGTTAGGTTTCATTTCATGTAATTTCATTATTGTGCGCACCTCCTTGCAATATATGTTGAAATTAGTCTTTAATTTCTTCGACTGTTACTAAATGTGCGAGTTTGAAAATCACACCGCGAGTTGCAGCATCATCTGGTTTGATTACAGAACTATTTACTCGGTTCAAGCCAAATTCTTTGACCATTTTACGTTGTTCTGGAAGACGATGAGCAGCACTTTTTCTTAAAGTAATCTTTAATTTAGCCATGTTCAGTTATCCTCCTAGTTTTGTAAGCTTTCTACAGATACATTACGTAATTCTGCAATTTCTTCAGCAGTCTTCATACGAGTTAAACCGTCAATTGTGGCACGGATAACATTGATAGCAGTTTTGCTACCTAATGTTTTACTTGTCACATCATCGATTCCTGCTAATTCCATGACGGCACGAACAGCACCACCGGCAGCAATACCAGAACCTTCAACAGCTGGTTTTAATAGAACACGACCAGCGCCGAAGCGACCAATAATTTCATGAGGTAATGTTGTTCCGACCTTAGGAACATTGATAAGATTCTTTTTAGCGTCTTCAACGGCTTTACGGATAGCTTCAGGAACTTCTTGTGCTTTACCTGTCCCGAAACCTACGTGACCGTCTTTATCACCAACGATTACGATTGCTGCGAAACGTAGACGACGTCCACCTTTAACAACTTTTGTAACACGGTTGATTGAAACAACGCGATCTTCTAAATCTAAATGAGTTGGATCAATGTAAGTCATAAATGGTTTTCCTCCTTATTAGAATTCTAGTCCGTTTTCACGAGCAGCTGTAGCTAAAGCTTCGATACGACCGTGGTATAAGTAACCGCCACGATCAAAAACAACAACTTTATGGCCGGCTTTAACAGCGCGTTGTGCAACTAATGCGCCAACTTGTTGTGCTTGTTCTACTTTAGTACCTTCTGCTTTTACTTCTTTATCTAATGTTGAGGCACTTGCTAGCGTCACACCCGCTACGTCATCAATAAGTTGAGCGTAGATGTTTTTGTTAGAACGGAAAACGTTCAAGCGTGGGCAGTCAGCAGTACCAGAGATCTTGCCACGAACGCGTGTATGGCGTTTTTGACGTGTCTTATTCTTGTCTGGTTTTGTAATCACAATTTTCACCTCTTAATATCGTTTAACAGCTCAGGCTGCTTTATTTACCAGTTTTACCTTCTTTACGGCGAACATATTCATCAGTATAACGAATACCTTTACCTTTGTAAGGTTCTGGAGGACGAACATCACGGATTTCAGCTGCGAATTGGCCAACTTGTTGTTTGCTAATACCGCTGATGATGATGTTTGTGTTTGATGGGACTTCGACTGTAACGCCTTCTGGGGCTTCCATTTCAACTGGATGTGAATACCCAACGTTCAATACTAAAGTCTTGCCTTTCAATTGAGCACGGTAACCAACACCGATAAGATCCAATGTCTTCTTGAAACCTTCCGTTACGCCCAAGATCATGTTGTTTAAGTTAGCACGCATAGTACCGTGCATTGCACGATCACTTTCACTATTACGTGTAAGGTTGATAAGGTTACCTTCTTCGTGCATTTCAATCACTGGACTGAAATGACGTGTTAGTTCACCTTTAGGTCCCTTAACTGTGATGTTTTCACCGTCTTTAGTAACGGTAACATCTGCAGGAACTTCGATTACTTTTAATCCGATACGACTCACGTTATGACACCTCCTTATTTTAAGTTTAGATTACCAAACGTATGCGAGAACTTCGCCGCCGGCAGCCTTTTCACGAGCTTCTTTGTCAGTTACGACACCGTTGCTTGTTGAGATAATTGCGATGCCTAAGCCGTTTAATACCTTAGGAACATCATTAGCTTTAACGTAATTACGTAAACCAGGTTTTGAAATCCGTTTCAAACCAGAGATAACACGTTCGTTATTCTTACCATATTTCAAGAATACCCGGATGATACCTTGTTTGTCGTCTTCAATCACTTCGTAATCGCGGATAAAGCCTTCGCGTTTCAAAATTTCAGAAATTTCTTTTTTCATACGTGAAGCAGGGACTTCTAATGATTCGTGATGTACCATGTTGGCATTACGAATACGTGTTAGATAGTCTGCGATTGGATCTGTCATGACCATGTGGATTAACCTCCTTATTGACTCTTTATAATTACCAGCTTGCTTTTTTCATGCCTGGAATTTGGCCCTTATGAGCTAATTCACGGAGGCAAACCCGGCAAAGCTTAAACTTACGATATACAGAATGTGGACGTCCACAACGTTCGCAACGTGAATATTCTTGTGTTGAAAATTTTGCTGGACGATGATTCTTTACAACTAAAGATTTTTTAGCCAAGAAATTGACCTCCCTTTTTATTTAGCAAATGGCATGCCAAATTGTGTTAACAATTCGCGTGCTTCTTCGTCAGTATTTGAAGTTGTTACAATAACAACATCCAAACCACGAACGCGATCTACCTTATCATAATCGATTTCAGGGAAGATCAATTGTTCGCGTACACCTAATGTATAATTACCGCGACCATCGAATGATTTTGCACTAACACCGTGAAAATCACGAACACGAGGTAAAGATACGTTAACTAATTTATCTAAGAAATCGTACATTCTTTCGCCACGTAAAGTTACTTTAGCGCCGATTGGCATACCTTCACGTAAACGGAAACCAGCGATTGATTTCTTAGCTTTTGTGATTAATGGTTTTTGACCAGCAATCAAACCTAATTCTTCAACAGCTTTATCCAAATTCTTAGCGTTTGAAACAGCATCACCAACACCCATGTTAAGTACGATCTTTTCGATCTTAGGTACTTGCATACTTGATGTGTAGTTGAACTTTTCGATCAACGCTGGTGTCATTTCTTTAACATATTTTTCTTTTAAACGGTTAGTCATGTAAAAAGTGCCTCCTTTCCCCAAAAGATTATTTATCGATTGATTCTCCAGTTTTCTTTGAAACGCGTACTTTCTTACCATCAATCACTTTGAAACCTACACGAGTAGCTTCGTTGTTTGATGGATCAATTAGCATAACGTTTGAAGCATCGATACTTGCCTCTGTGTCAACAATCCCACCATTAGGGTTTTGAGCATTTGGCTTAACATGCTTTTTAATGGTATTGATACCTTCAACAACAACACGGCCTTCTTTAGGCATAGCTTTGATGATTGTACCTTCTTTACCTTTATCTTTACCACTGATTACTTTAACTTTATCACCAGTTTTAACGAACATTGATATACGCACCTCCTTGGTTGTCTGTAATTATAGAACTTCAGGCGCTAAGGAAACGATCTTCATGAAATCACTGTCACGCAATTCACGTGCAACTGGCCCGAAGATACGTGTTCCTTTTGGAGTCTTGTCATCATTGATGATAACAGCAGCGTTTTCGTCGAACTTGATGTAAGAACCGTCTGCACGACGAGCACCTGACTTAGTACGAACGATAACAGCTTTGACAACTTCACCTTTTTTGACAACGCCACCTGGTGTTGCCTGTTTAATTGTTGCAACGATAACATCACCGATGTTAGCAGTCTTGCGACCTGAACCACCCAAAACTTTAATAGTTAAAATTTCGCGGGCACCGGAGTTATCAGCAACCTTAAGACGACTTTCTGATTGAATCACTTATAGGTCCTCCTTCCGTCACTTATATATATATTGAGTAACGATTTAGATAATAACTGCTTTTTCAACGACATCTAATAAACGGAACCGTTTTGTACGTGACAAAGGACGAGTTTCCATAACACGCACAACGTCGCCAACTTTTGCTTCGTTGTTGTCATCTTGTGCATAATATTTCTTTGAATATCTAACACGTTTACCATATTCAGGATGTGTTTTATAAGTTTCAACCACGACAGTAATTGTTTTATCCATTTTGTCTGAAACAACACGGCCTTGGTACACTTTACGATGGTTACGACTTTCTTCGCTCAAAGTAAATAGCTCCTTTCCATTTATTATTTGTTAAGTTCTTGTTGACGTAATACAGTTTTAATCCGTGCAATGTTCTGACGAACTTGCTTTAAGCGGGCGGTATTTTCTAATTGACCGGTAGCTTGTTGGAAACGAAGATTGAATAATTCTTCTTTGTATTGGTGTTCTTTTTCAAGCATTTCAGCAGTGGTTAATTCAATAATATCTTTAGCCTTCATTTGACTCGCCACCTACTTCCTCGCGTTTTACGATCTTAGTTTTAACTGGCAATTTATGTGATGCCAAGCGTAATGCTTCACGAGCAACTTCTTCAGAAACGCCGCCGATTTCAAACATGACTTTTTCACGTTTTACTACAGCAACCCATCCAGCAGGAGCACCCTTACCTGAACCCATTCGAACGCCGACACCTTTTGCAGTGTATGATTTGTGAGGGAAAATTTTAATCCACACTTTCCCACCACGTTTCATGTAACGAGTCATGGCAACACGAGCAGCTTCGATTTGACGGTTGGTAATCCAACTTGATTCTAAAGCTTGTAGCCCGAATTCACCAAAAGTGACTTCTTTGCCACCTTTTGCAGCACCGCGCATCTTCCCACGGAATTCACGACGATGTTTTACACGTTTAGGTACTAACATGTTTATTTCCCTCCTTTCGTATTGTTGTTGGCTTTAGCGGGTAATACTTCGCCCCGATAAATCCAAGTCTTAACTCCTAATTTACCGTAAGTAGTCATGGCTTCGTCCCATGAATAATCGATGTCTGCACGTAACGTATGCAAAGGAACAGTTCCTTGAGCATGTGTTTCGACACGAGACATGTCAGCACCGTTCAAACGGCCGGCAACTTGAGTTTTAATACCCTTAGCACCAGCGCGCATTGTACGTTGCATAGCTTGGCGTTGAGCGCGACGGAAAGCAACACGTGCTTCCAATTGACGAGCAATGCCTTCACCTACTAAGTGAGCGTCTAAATCAGGTTTCTTGATTTCCACAATGTTGATGTGTACTTTCTTACCTGTTAAGTTGTTTAATTCTTTACGTAGATTTTCTACTTCAGAACCGCCTTTACCGATGACCATACCAGGTTTAGCAGTATGGATTGAAACGTTCACGCGATTTGCAGCACGTTCGATTTCAATAGTAGAGACAGATGCGTCAGCTAATTTTGTGTTGATATATTTACGAATCTTAAGATCTTCGTGTAAGAATGTTGCAAAATCTTTTTCTGCATACCATTTAGCGTCCCAATCACGGATGACGCCAACACGAAAACCGGTTGGATTAATCTTTTGACCCACGCGATATCCCTCCTTATGCTTCTTTTTCTGATACAACTACAGTGATGTGACTTGTACGTTTGTTGATTGGTGATGCTGAGCCTTTAGCGCGAGGACGAAAACGTTTCAATGTTGGTCCTTCGTTAACATAAGCTTCTGTAACGACCAAGTTTTCTGGATCTAAGTCGTAGTTATGTTCTGCATTAGCGATAGCTGATTTCAAAACTTTGATTACAACTGGTGAAGCAGCTCTTGGTGTAAATTCTAAGATTGCAATTGCTTCTGCAACGCTCTTGCCTCTAATCAAGTCGACTACCATCCGTACTTTACGGGCTGCCATGCGAACTGTCTTAGCGCTAGCTGTTGCACTAGTAATTTGATCTGCCATTGAGATTCATCCTCCTTTCTAGCGTGCTTTTGTTTTCTTATCGTCATTTCCATGACCATGGAAAGTTCTTGTTGGTACGAATTCACCTAATTTATGGCCTACCATATCGTCTGAGATGAAAACGGGAACGTGTTTCCGTCCGTCATAAACAGCGATTGTGTAGCCAATAAAGCTAGGGAAAATTGTCGAGCGACGGGACCAAGTCTTGATGACTTGTTTCTTTTCGCTATCGGCTTGTGCTTCAATCTTGTTGAGCAAGTGTGCGTCTGCGAATGGTCCTTTTTTCAAACTACGACTCATTATGAAACCTCCTTCGAATAAAAAGTTCAATGTGACTTATGTTTAAGCCGCATTGGCTTTAGACATGTTCAATTGGAATTGATTATCTTGATTTACGATGACGAATAATAAGTTTCTCTGAACGAGCCTTACTACTACGAGTCTTCTTACCAAGCGTCTTCTTACCCCATGGAGACATAGGAGAAGGACGACCGATTGGAGCTTTACCTTCACCACCACCATGAGGATGATCGTTAGGGTTCATTACTGACCCACGAACTGTAGGACGGATACCCATCCAACGTTTACGGCCAGCTTTACCAATCTTGATTAATTCGTGTTGACCGTTACCAACAGTACCGATCGTTGCACGACATGTAAGTAGGATCATACGTGTTTCGCCAGAAGTTAAACGAACGATAGCGTATTTGCCTTCTTTACCTAATAATTGAGCTGATGTACCAGCTGAACGAACCAATTGGCCGCCTTTACCAGGTTTTAATTCGACATTGTGGATAAGTGTACCATCAGGAATATTAGCTAATGGTAATGCGTTACCTACTTTAATATCGGCATCCACACCAGATTCAACAACCATGCCTACTTCAAGACCTTTAGGGGCGATGATGTACGCTTTGATACCATCTGGATATTGGATTAATGCAATATTTGAAGTTCTGTTTGGATCGTATTCAATTGACTTAACAGTCGCTTTGATACCATCTTTGATACGTTTGAAGTCGATGACACGGTATTTTTGCTTATGACCGCCGCCACGATGACGAACAGTGATATGACCATGTGCATTACGACCAGCAGTATGGCTTTGGGATTCCAACAACGTCTTTTCAGGGGTTGTCTTTGTGATCTCAGCAAAATCTGAGCTGGTCATATTACGACGACCATTTGTGGTTGGTTTGTACTTAATAATTCCCACGTGTATACCCTCCTATAATTATTCTATTTAAGTGTTGCTTAATCTTCGAAAATCTTGATTTCTTTTGAATCAGCAGTTAAAGTAACGATTGCTTTACGGCGTTTTTTAGTATAGCCAGCATAGCGACCTTGACGTTTTAACTTGCCACGAACGTTCATGATGTTTACGTTTTTAACGTTTACACCAAAGATTTCTTCGATTGCGTAACGCACTTGTGTTTTGTTGGCACGAACATCAACATCAAATGTGTATTTCTTGTCGTCCATTGCAGCCATTGAATTTTCAGTAACTACTGGGCGTAAAATAACATCGCGTGCTTCCATTATGCAAGCACCTCCTCAATTTTAGAAAGAGCAGCTTGAGTAAGGATTAATTTTTGGTTGCCAACAACGTCTAATACGTTGATACCATCAGCAGCTACAACAGTTACGTTAGGTAAGTTGCGAGCTGATAATGCAGCAAAATCATTTCCGTCTTCAAGTACTACCAATGCTTTAGTATTAACGTCTAACTTGTTAAGTACTTCAGCGAATTCTTTAGTCTTAGGTGCGTCAAAGTTGAATGCATCTACAACAACTAAATCATTGTCGATAACCTTTTGTGAAAGTACTGACTTGATTGCAAGACGACGTACTTTACGAGGTAATTTGTAGCTGTATGAACGAGGTGTAGGACCAAATACGGTACCACCACCACGCCATTGAGGTGAACGGATTGAGCCTTGACGAGCACGACCTGTACCTTTTTGACGCCAAGGTTTACGACCACCACCACGAACAGCTGATCTGTTCTTAACAGCGTGTGTTCCTTGTCTTAATGAAGCACGTTGCATGATGATTGCATCAAACACAACGTTTTCGTTAGGTTCGATAGCCCAGATTGAGTCGTTTAATTCAACGTTCCCATTTTGGCTACCATCTTGTTTAAATAATGTTACATTTGCCATTGGTAAAATCCTCCCTTCTCAGATTATTTGTTACGAGCTTTAACAGCTGTTTTGATTGTAATCATTGAGTTTTTAGCACCTGGCACGTTACCTTTAACAAGGATAACGTTCTTTTCAACATCTGTACTTACAACCACAAGGTTTTGAACAGTACGTTGGTTGTTACCCATGCGTCCAGGTAATAATTTACCCTTGAAGACACGGTTGATAACAGCACCCATTGAACCAGGACGACGGTGGTAACGAGAACCGTGACCCATAGGCCCACGTGATTGTCCGTCTTTTTTAATGTTACCTTGGAAACCATGACCTTTCGTTACACCAGTAACGTCAACGACGTCGCCGGCTGCGAAAGTATCAACTTTGATTTCTGTTCCTACTTCGTAATCTCCTAATGCGACATCTCTGAATTCTCTAATGAAGCGCTTAGGAGTAGTATTTGCTTTTGCTACATGACCTTTAGCAGGTTTGTTTGATAAGACTTCACGTTTATCTTCAAAACCAACTTGGATGGCTTCATAGCCGTCTGTTTCGTTTGTTTTAACTTGTAAAACAACGTTTGGAGTTGCTTTGATAACTGTTACGGGAATTAATTCGCCGTTTTCAGTAAAGACTTGTGTCATACCTACTTTTCTACCTAAGATTCCTTTTGTGGTCATGGTAACACCTCTTTTCTAGTATTTTTAATTGGTTGGTACGAATTAAAGCTTGATTTCGATATCTACACCACTTGGTAAGTCAAGTTTCATCAATGAATCAACTGTCTTAGGTGTAGGGTTAACAATATCGATTAAACGTTTGTGTGTACGCATTTCGAATTGTTCACGTGAATCTTTATGCTTATGTGGTGAACGAAGCACTGTATAAAGTGTTCTTTCAGTTGGTAATGGGATTGGGCCAGAGATAGTAGCACCTGTTCTCTTTGCTGTTTCCACAATCTTGTCAGCTGATTGATCCAAAATACGGTGTTCGAATGCTTTCAAACGAATACGAATCTTTTGTTTTGCCATGTTTTTCCCTCCTTCGTCTATTTTAAAAGTAGACTAGCTCCGTGAAAATTTTTCCGGCACGCCCGCCCATGGCAAAGCGGCCGGGTGTGTCGCAACCTCTCACATCTTAGCTACTCGGTAATCTTTTTGACTACCATAGTGCGCACTCCTGCTATGGAAATAGCACTTTATCTATCTTACAAGATACAACCCGATAACGCAACCCTTTTTTGCTGATTTATCAAAGTTTTTCATAACATTTTCATAAATCTTGTAGCAAGCGTCATTCGTGGATTTCTAGCCATCTTTTGATACACTGAAAGCAACTTAAATCCCCTCCAGGAGGTCCTTATTATGTCCCATAACGCACTTTTGATTATCGACTATACAAATGACTTCGTTGACCCAAACGGTACTCTGACAGCCGGCAAACCCGCTCAGCAAATTGCTCCTGTAATTATCAAATTAGCTAACCAGTTTCTAGCAGCCGGTGATTACGTCATCTTACCGACTGATTTACACGTCAAAGATGATCCATTTCATCCAGAAAGCGCCCTATTCCCACCACATAATCTAGCTAATACTTCGGGCCGTGAGTTTTACGGACCACTAGCTAGCTGGTACACCGAACACCAAACCAATCCTCACGTCTATGCATTTGCAAAGAATCGCTATTCAGCATTTGCTAACACTAATCTGGATAATTTCTTACGCGAGCGCGCGATTAACGCGTTAACATTGACTGGTGTTTGCACCGACATTTGCGTGCTCCACACTGCAGTCTCGGCATACAACTTAAATTACCCACTAACAATTCCAGCCGCTGCTGTCGCAACTTTTACACCGAACGGGCAAGAATGGGCACTCGCGCATTTTAAAAACAGCCTCGGAGCTACAATTATCTAATTTGACTTTTAACGATCATCTGTTATCTTAAATGACGGGACAATGTACCCATTCTATATAAAGGAGATTCTTTTTATGTTAAAAACAAACACAGCAATTGTGCTATCAATGGCGGTATTCGCTGCTTAGATAGCCAGTGCCGCCATTATTTCATTTAGATTATCATGAAATAACACACTGGAGGCGCATCATCATGCAAACACAACAAACAGCTTTTTTAATTTTTCAAAGCCAAGGCCATTACAAAGTCCTACTCAATCATCAAGAATTAACCGCAACAATCAGCGGTCGGTATCGCCACTTGGCAGAAAGCACTAACGACCTGCCCGTTGTCGGTGATCAAGTAACCGGCGTGATCTATGATACGGATTATTTCCAAATCCAAGGACATCTCCCCCGGCACACGCTTATTCAACGACACAACAGTAATAAGCAACAACGGATTCAAACTTTAGCGGCCAATATTGCAACGATTTTCATCGTAACATCCGCCAATCAAGAATTCAGCGAAGCGCGCTTACAACGCTATTTAACGATGGCTTGGGATAGCGGCGCAACACCGGTGATTGTTTTGAGTAAACCCGATTTAGTCAGCGACTCTGAGCTAACAACCTTTCTTGACGCCATCGCAAGTGTGACATTCGACAGCGTTCCCGTCATCACAACTGGCCAGACGGCATCAAATGTTGCAGCGACTTTCAAACCGTATTTAACAGCTGGACAATGGGTGACATTTGTCGGCTCATCCGGCGTTGGTAAATCAACCCTGATCAACCAGCTCATTAAAGAGCCTTCCGTTTTAACGAGCGGCATTCGCGCTGACGATGATAAGGGGCGCCACACAACCACCAATCGACAAGCCTGTCAAACTGCTAGCGGGGCCTTCATCGTCGATACTCCTGGCATGCGCGAACTCGGCATGACAAGTAGCATGTCTAAGGCACTCAAGACAGTCTTTACTGATATTGAGACGCTCGCACAGGACTGTCGATTCAAGGATTGCCAACATCAAAGCGAACCCAGTTGTGCCGTACAAGCCGCAATCGATGCAGGTTCATTAACGCCTGAACGGCTAGCTGATTTCAATAAACTGGCTATCGAAGCGGACTATAGTCAACTATCCGCCCGCGAAATCGAACAAGCAAAGGTTAAACGTCTGATGGGCAGTTTGAAAACACGTCCTACAAAACAAAACTAACTCAGTAAGCTGTGCCTAGAAACACAAAAAGGGAGTTACGACAAAAGTGATTTTTGTCGTAACTCCCTTTTTTGGAGAAGTTTATATGAAAAAGAGTTTGAGTTTTTTTGCCAGGGCGGTGGCAAATCGAGTTAGCGAGGATTGAACCCGCATGAACCAGTCTTAATGATCAACAAATCCTTGCGCCTTCGAAAGCAAGTCTCTATCAATCACCAGAAAACCATTCACTGTTCTTGGGAGGAATTTCAAATGGGCCGGTTCGTTTTACCATTAAACTATAACTCATTGGCGGTGCTTTACTTAGACGGATTCTTTAGGGAGGAATTGTCTAATGAAAATTCATTTAATCTTGCTTTTCAAGGTAACTTTTTCCGCCTAACTACGCGAAGACAACGATCACCTTCGTTGCTCATTATCCTCGCTATGTTATGCTCAAAAGCTAACCACCTTGAAAAGCATTTTTACCTTTTCAGATTATTTCTTGGGAGGAATTCATCTGATGTATACAGAATACCAACCAGTTATGAATTAAATATGAACTTTCATTTACGAAACTGTAAAATCGCATTTTTACGCACAAAAAAAGGACTCGTCGCAATGACGAGTCCTTTTCCAATCGAAACCAATCACTTAAGATTAGCGGCTTATTGGCCACCGTTCTTCTTGATGATTTCTTCTTGGATGCTCTTAGGAACAGCTGAGTAGTGGTCAAATACCATTGTAAATGTCCCACGACCTTGTGTAGCTGAACGTAATGTTGTCGCATAACCAAACATTTCTGACAATGGTACCATTGCATTAACGATTTGGGCATTACCACGTGCTTCCATCCCTTCAACAGCACCACGACGAGCAGTTACTTGTCCCATGATATCGCCAAGATATTCTTCAGGAGCAATAACTTCAACCTTCATGATAGGTTCAAGGATTTCAGCGCCAGCTTGTTTAGCAGCGTTCTTCAATGCCATTGATGCAGCAATCTTAAATGCTGATTCATTAGAATCGACATCATGATAACTACCATCATATAACTTAGCTTTAACGTCAATCAATGGGTAACCAGCTAAGACACCGTTTGCCATTGATTCTTTCAAGCCTTGTTCAACTGATGGGATGTATTCACGAGGAACCACACCACCGACGATAGCGTCTTCGAATTCGAAGCCTTTACCTTCTTCGTTAGGTGTAAATTCAACCCAAACATCACCATATTGACCTTTACCACCGGATTGACGAACGAATTTACCTTGTGCAGATGCTTGTTTTGTGAATGTTTCACGGTAAGCAACTTGAGGTTCACCAATTTTGGCAACCACTTTAAATTCACGTCTCATACGATCAACCATGATATCCAAATGCAATTCACCCATCCCAGAAATAAGCGTTTCGCCTGTTTCATTGTTGGTTTCAGCCTTGAATGTAGGATCTTCTTCAGCAAGTTTTTGTAAAGCAAGATCTAACTTATCACGATCTTCTTTTGATTCAGGTTCAACAGAAACTTGGATAACTGGGTCAGGGAATTCCATTGATTCCAAGATTAATGGATGATCAACGTCAGTCAATGAATCACCAGTTGTTGTATTCTTCAAACCGATTGCAGCAGCGATATCCCCAGAGAATACTTCAGGAATTTCGTTACGGTGATTTGAATGCATTTGTAATAAACGACCAACACGTTCACGTTTGTCTTTAGTTGCATTCAAAATGTATGAACCAGATTGTAATGTACCAGTATAAACACGGAAGAATGTTAAACGACCAACGAATGGGTCAGTAGCAATCTTAAATGCTAAACCAGCAAATGGTTTGTCATCGCCAGCCATCAATTCAACTTCTGAATCATCTTCTGGGTTTTTAGCGTTATAAGGACGTACGTCTAATGGTGATGGTAAGTAATCTACAACACCATCCATTAACATTTGAACACCTTTATTTTTGAAAGCTGAACCAGCGAAAACTGGGAAGAATTTCAAATCGATAGTTGCTTGACGAATAGCAGCCTTCAATTCATCTTTAGAAATTTCTTCGCCTTCTAAATACTTGTCCATAATGTCGTCATTAACATCAGCAACAGCTTCAACTAATTCGGCACGACGTTTTGTAGCTTCTTCAAGGTAGTCAGCAGGTACATCAACTGTATCCCACTTAGCACCTAATTCATCTTCATCATAGATGTCAGCTTGCATTTCGATCAAATCAATAACGCCTTGGAATTCATCTTCAGCGCCGATTGGCATTTGAACAGCATGTGCATTAGCTTGTAAACGATCTTCCAATGTTGTCATTGAGTAATCGAAGTTAGCACCAAGTTTGTCCATCTTGTTAACGAAAACAATCCGGGGAACACCATAAGTAGTTGCTTGACGCCAAACATTTTCAGTTTGAGGTTCAACACCTGATTGAGCATCTAAGACAGTGATTGCACCATCTAAAACACGCAATGAACGTTCAACTTCGATTGTGAAATCAACGTGTCCTGGTGTATCAATGATATTAACTCGGTTACCTTTCCATTCAGCTGTTGTAGCAGCTGATGTAATTGTAATCCCACGTTCTTGTTCTTGTTCCATCCAGTCCATTTGTGAAGCCCCTTCGTGGGTTTCACCGATCTTATGGATTTTACCAGTGTAGTACAAGATACGTTCTGTGGTTGTTGTCTTACCAGCATCAATATGAGCCATGATACCGATATTGCGCGTTTTGTCTAACGGAAATTCACGTTTGTTTGCCATAAGTGAATATTACTCCTCTCGAATATTAAGCTATATACAACAAGAGGCCATTATATGATTTGAATACATATAACAGCCAACCTTGTTAATCTTACCAGCGATAATGTGCAAATGCGCGGTTGGCATCAGCCATTTTGTGTGTATCTTCACGTTTCTTAACTGCAGCACCAGTGTTATTGGCAGCATCCATGATTTCACGTGCAAGACGTTGATCCATGGTATGTTCCCCACGTAGGCGAGCATAGCTTACTAACCAGCGTAAACCTAAAGTTGTACGACGTTCTGGACGAACTTCAATTGGTACTTGGTAGTTAGAACCACCGATACGGCGAGCTTTAACTTCAAGTACTGGCATGATGTTGTTCATAGCTTCTTCGAATACTTCTAATGGTTCATTACCAGTTTCTTCTTTAATAATATCAAATGCATCGTATAAGATTGTTGACGCAGTACCACGTTTACCATCAATCATTAAGCGGTTGATTAAGCGTGAAACCAATTTAGAATTGTACATTGGATCAGGTAAAACGTCACGTTTTGCAACATAGCCTTTTCTTGGCATCCTGATAACCTCCTCAAGATATTTAAGTCCTTGAAGTAACACACAGTGTCATTTAAACTTCAATCGACTTTTTCAAATTTTTTTGTGTGTTATTTTTTAGGTCTCTTAGTACCATACTTAGAACGGCTTTGCATACGACCGTCAACACCGGCAGTATCTAAAGCACCACGGATAACGTGATAACGTACCCCAGGTAAATCCTTAACACGGCCCCCACGGATAAGAACAACACTATGTTCTTGTAGGTTATGACCAATACCAGGAATATAAGCTGTAACTTCGATTAAGTTAGATAAACGCACACGCGCATACTTACGTAAAGCAGAGTTAGGCTTTTTAGGTGTCATAGTACCCACACGAGTAGCAACCCCACGTTTTTGTGGTGCTGGATTATCTGTAGCTTTTTTCTTCATACTGTTGTAGCCAAAGTTTAATGCAGGTGCATCAGACTTTGAAGTTCTTGATTTACGACCCTTACGTACCAATTGGTTAATTGTTGGCATTTGAAGGTTCCTCCTTCCTTGATCTGAAAGTTATTTTTGAGTTTTAAGTCCACACATCCAGGTGGTTCTTTTTTTGCGATAAAAAAATGGCAACCTAGATTGCGTGGATTGTAATGCATTTTTAGACGTCAGTCAGCATGTCTGAATATCAGAAAACTTCCGTAAAAAGCACATCTACAAGAATAGCATGCACAACTACGAAAGTCAACGTGCTATAAGCCAGTTTTTCAGAAAAAGTTGCGCCCTTTTTTTGTAGTTATCATAAAGGAGATGACACGTTTGTTAATATATTTTTTAACCTTTGTTATTGGCGCGTGTTGCGCCTCTTTTTTAACTGTTTGTGCTTGGCGTTGGCCACTCGGTTTATCCATCACATGGCCTGGTTCACGGTGTGACTTCTGCCATCACGCCCTCGCTTGGTACGACTTATGTCCAATTATCAGTTACCTCATTCTCAGAGGGCACTGCCGCTATTGTGATACTCGAATCCAGCACCATTTTTTTACTAGTGAGGTTATTGGCGGCTTGTTAGCGTGTTGTTTAGCCAGTCAATATTTCACACCACAGATTGGCTATTTATTGCTTATCCTTTATTTGTTGAGCCTAGTCGATATTTTCCATACAGCTCTATACCCAGTTCCAATGGTACTGGCTTTTATGCCTTTGTTTATTGACTACTGGCCGACAAACCATTGGCTCAGTGCCCTATTGATTGGCAGCACCTTATCTGTCATCAACTACTTTTCAGATGGCATCGGTACTGGTGACATTGAATTATTGGCAATTCTTGGGTTGTGGTTTGGATTGGAGGTCACCCTATCCATGTTATTAATTGCCTGTCTCCTCTGTTTAATCAAATATCTCATTGATAGTCTCCACCATCCAGTTGTCCTCGCCTTAGTCGGACGCCGCCCAATTCCATTTGTCCCATATATCAGCTACGGTGTCTTAATCGTTTTGTTTATTGTAAACACATAAAAAAGGGCCTCACCATGTCGGTGAGGCCCTTTAACGTGCAATTTAGAGCAACTGTTCTAAATTGGCACTCAGTTATTCTTTTGTTTCTTCTTTCATCTGTGCTTCGATGTCACTGATTGAGTAGACATTTTCTGATACAGCACCGACTGTCTTAGGTTCCATATGACGATACTTCGCCATACCAGTACCAGCTGGGACAATCTTACCGATGATAACATTTTCTTTCAAACCAAGTAATGGATCGCTCTTACCGCGGATAGAAGCATCCGTTAAGACACGTGTTGTCTCTTGGAATGATGCGGCTGATAAGAAACTATTTGTTTCCAATGATGCTTTCGTAATACCAAGCAAGACAGGACGACAAGTAGCAGGTACGCCACCGCTAATTAAGGTTTCGTGGTTACGGTCTGTAAATTCACTAATATCCATTAATGTACCAGGTAAGATTTCTGTATCACCCGGATCCATGACACGGACTTTACGTAGCATTTGACGGACCATAACTTCAACGTGTTTATCGCCGATTTCAACACCTTGCATACGGTAAACTTTTTGAACTTCATGCAAGAGGTAGTTTTCAGTTGATAAGACGTCACGGACTTTAATTAATTGTTTAGGATCAACAGAACCACCCGTTAACTTAGAACCACGACGAACCATGTCGCCTTCGTTAACGATGACGTTGGCTGTGTAAGGCACACTATATGAACGTGTATCTGTTTCACCTTGAACAGTGATTTCACGTGTATGTTCTGCAGGGTTTTCTTCCACCGCAACAACTTCACCAGTTACTTCAGTGATTGTTGCAAGCCCCTTAGGATTACGCGCTTCGAAAATTTCTTGGATACGAGGCAAACCTTGAGTGATATCTTCACCGCCGGCAACCCCACCGGTATGGAAGTTACGCATGGTTAATTGCGTACCAGGTTCACCGATTGATTGAGCTGCGACTGTTCCGACTGCTTCACCAACTTCAACTTCTTCGCCGTTGGCCATGTTACGACCGTAACATTTTTTGCAGACACCGTGTTTTGTGTTACATGTGAAGACAGAACGAATTGTGACTTCTTCAACACCGGCATCAACAACAGCTTGAGCAAGTTGTTCATCCATTAATTGGTTACGTTGAACCATCACTTCACCCGTTGTTGGATTAACAATGGTCTTCATTGCACAACGACCAACAAGACGGTCATACAATGGTTCGATTAATTCATTACCTTCGCGAATTGAGTGAATGAGAAGACCGCGATCAGTCCCACAATCTTCTTCACGAATGATAACGTCTTGAGCAACATCAACTAAACGACGTGTTAAGTAACCAGAATCGGCAGTCTTAAGCGCCGTATCAGTCATCCCTTTACGGGCACCATGGGTAGACATAAACATTTCCATGACAGAGAGGCCTTCACGGAAGTTTGATGTAACAGGAACTTCCATCATCCCACCATTAGGAGCAGCCATCAATCCACGCATACCAGCAAGTTGCGTAAAGTTAGAGATGTTACCACGAGCACCAGAATCAGACATCATTGAGATTGGGTTTGTTGGATCAAACGAATCTGTGAGTCGTTGTTGGATATCGTCTTTAGCATCGTTCCAGATTTCAATAACGCGCGCATGGCGTTCTTCATCTGTAATCAACCCACGACGGAATTGTTTAGAAACCGTTGTGACTTTCTTATGGGCTTCATCAACAATTTCTTGTTTTTCAGGTAATTGAGGAACATCGGCAACCCCAACTGTTAAACCAGCATGGGTCGCTTGAACGTAACCTAAGGTCTTCATATCATCCAATAAGTCAGATGTCCGTTGAACCTTATATACCTTGAAGACTTGCGCGATGATATCACTTAAGAAGCCTTTCTTAAATGGTAAAATCACTGGGGCACTTGAGAGGTAGTCATGAATATCTTCACCGTTATCGATGAAGTATTTATCTGGCACACCATTCATCAAGTTATCTGTTGTTGGTTCGTTCAAATATGGGAAGCCAGTTGGCATGATTTCGTTGAACATCACTTTACCAACACTTGTTACCATAATCTTGTGGCGTTGTTCGTCAGGGAATGGACGATTATCCATATCAACAACTGACAAACCAATCCGACTGTGTAAATGAACGTGACCTGTTTGATAAGCCATTAAAACTTCGTTTGTATCTTTGAAGATCATGCCTTCGCCGAGACTACCTTTTTGTTCAAGCGTTAAGTAGTAGTTCCCTAAAACAACGTCTTGAGAAGGTGTAACGATTGGTTTACCATCTTTTGGTGCCAAAATATGGTGAGCGGCAAGCATTAACATTCTTGCTTCTGCTTGTGCTTCATCAGATAAAGGTACGTGGATCGCCATTTGATCCCCATCGAAATCGGCATTGTAAGCTTCACAAGCTAATGGATGAAGACGGATTGACTTACCATCAACCAAGATTGGTTCGAATGCTTGGATACCAAGTCTATGCAATGTAGGTGCTCGGTTCAATAGAACTGGGCGTTCCTTGATGACATCTTCTAAAACATCCCAAACATCGTCATCTTGACGATCAATTTTACGTTTTGCATTTTTAATGTTTGAAGCCATATCGCGTTTCACTAATTCGTGCATGACGAATGGTTTGAACAATTCAAGTGCCATTTCACGTGGTAATCCACATTGATAGAACTTCAATGTAGGACCAACATCGATAACGGAACGACCAGAATAATCGACACGTTTACCAAGTAAGTTTTGACGGAAACGACCTTGTTTCCCTTTCAACATGTGTGAAAGAGACTTCAATGGACGGTTACCAGGTCCAGTAACTGGACGGCCACGACGACCATTATCAATCAAAGCATCAACGGCTTCTTGTAACATCCGTTTTTCGTTTTGAACGATGATGCTTGGTGCCATCAAGTCTAACAAACGTTTCAAACGGTTGTTACGGTTGATCACACGACGGTACAAATCATTCAAATCAGATGTGGCAAAACGGCCACCTTCCAATTGAACCATCGGACGTAAATCTGGTGGAATAACTGGAATAGCATCCATAACCATCCATTCAGGGTTATTCCCTGATTTACGGAAGGCATCTAAGATGTCCAAACGACGGATAGCACGCGTTCTCTTTTGACCTTGTGCTGACTTCAAGTCTTCCTTTAATTCAGCCACTTCGCCTTCAAGATCAACGTCACGTAACAATTCTTTGATGGCTTCAGCACCCATCTTAGCGTTAAAACGATTACCGTATTCATCTAATTTTTCACGATATTCACGTTCGGTCATCAGTTGTTTCTTTTCTAAGGCTGTATCGCCTGGATCAATCACAACGTATGATGCGAAGTAAATAATTTCTTCCAATGCACGAGGGCTCATGTCTAAGACAAGACCCATCCGGCTAGGAATCCCTTTAAAGTACCAGATATGTGTTACTGGTGCTGCAAGTTCGATATGTCCCATGCGTTCGCGACGCACTTTTGAACGCGTAACTTCAACGCCACAACGATCACAGACAATTCCTTTATAACGAATTCGTTTGTACTTACCACAAGCACATTCCCAATCTTTCGTAGGTCCGAAGATTCGTTCATCAAAAAGGCCATCACGTTCAGGTTTTAAAGTACGGTAGTTGATTGTTTCTGGCTTTTTAACTTCACCATACGACCAACTACGGATTTTATCTGAAGATGCTAAACCAATTTGCATACTTTCAAACTTATTGACATCTATCAAAGGGCCGACCTCCTCATAATTTATAGCACGCTTTATTCAGCAGATGGATCTACTGCATCAGCATTTGCTGCTTGTGCTTTTTTAGCTTCTTCTTGTGCCTTTTTGGCTTCTTGTTCTTTAGCGTATTTAGATAATGCATCGATGTTTTCGATATCATCATCATCGTCGTCCATATCGCGTAATTCAATTTCTTGATTATCGATATCCAAGACCTTCATATCCAAGCCAAGTGATTGTAATTCTTTAACCAATACTCGGAATGATTCCGGAACACCTGGTTTTGGAATTGGTTCACCCTTAACGATTGCTTCGTATGTCTTCACACGACCAACAACGTCATCAGACTTGTAAGTTAAGATTTCTTGTAAGGTATAAGCGGCACCGTAAGCTTCAAGAGCCCAAACTTCCATTTCACCGAAACGTTGGCCACCAAATTGAGCTTTACCACCCAATGGTTGTTGCGTAACAAGTGAGTAAGGTCCGATTGAACGTGCATGGAGTTTATCGTCAACCATGTGGGCTAGTTTCATGTAGTACATGACACCAACTGACACACGTGTATCGAATGGTTCACCGGTCCGACCATCATAAAGAATGCTCTTACCATCAGAAGGCATGTTTGCTTCACGAACAGCGTCCCATAAATCTTTATCTTGCGCACCATCAAAGACTGGTGTTGCAACATGGATGCCTAAGTTTCTAGCAGCCATCCCAAGATGTAATTCAAGAACTTGTCCGATATTCATACGAGAAGGCACACCCATGGGACTCAATAAGATATCAACTGGGGTACCATCTGGCATGTATGGCATATCTTCTTCAGGAACAACGATTGAAACAGTCCCTTTGTTACCATGACGACCAGCCATCTTATCGCCGACTTGGATCTTACGTTTTTGTGTAATGTAAACACGAACCATCATGTTAACACCTGGTGACAATTCATCGCCAGCTTCACGCGTAAAGATCTTAACGTCCTGGATAATCCCGCCGCCACCATGAGGTACTTTCAATGATGTATCGCGAACTTCGCGAGCCTTTTCACCGAAAATAGCGTGCAATAAGCGTTCTTCGGCTGATAATTCTGTCACACCCTTAGGCGTTACCTTACCAACTAAAATGTCGCCATCTTTGACTTCAGCACCAACACGGACAATCCCGAATTCGTCAAGATCCTTCAATGAATCTTCACCAACGTTAGGAATTTCGCGTGTGATTTCTTCAGGTCCAAGTTTTGTATCACGAGCTTCTGATTCGTATTCTTCAATATGGATTGAAGTATATAAATCTTCTTTCACTAAACGTTCTGAAAGAACGATCGCATCTTCGTAGTTATACATATTCCAAGTCATGAAAGCAATCAATGGGTTTTGACCTAAGGCTAATTCACCTTTTTCCATAGCTGGTCCATCAGCGATAATTTCATCAACATCAACGTGATCGCCTTTTGCAACGATTGGACGTTGGTTGTAGTTCTTACCAGCATTTGAACGACGGAATTTCATTAATTCGTACGTATCTAATGAGCTGTCTTCACGACGAACGCGAATGACTTTCGCATCAACGTATTCAACAGTTCCGGGATGTTGTGCTAATAAAGCAATCCCTGAATCGTGGGCTGCTTTATATTCCATCCCTGTCCCAACAAGTGGTGCATGTGGGTCAACCAATGGCACAGCTTGACGTTGCATGTTAGCACCCATCAAGGCACGGTTTGAATCATCATTTTCCAAGAAAGGAATGCAGGCCGTAGCGACAGCAACTACTTGCTTAGGCGAAACGTCCATGTAATCTAACTTGTCGATTGAAGTTTCAATATTGTCATCTTTGTAACGTGCTAAAACAGTATCATCAACGAATGAACCATCATCGTTTAATGGTGAGTTGGCTTGCGCAATGACATAGTTATCTTCTTCGTCGGCTGTTAAATAGTCGATCTTATCAGTAACATCATGCGTATCCCAACTAACACGGCGATATGGTGTTTCGATGAAGCCGTAACGGTTAACAACAGCATAACTAGCCAAACTGTTAATCAAACCGATATTAGGGCCTTCAGGGGTTTCGATTGGGCACATACGACCATAATGGGTATAGTGAACATCTCGAACTTCATAACCGGCACGGTCACGAGTCAAACCACCAGGTCCTAAGGCAGATAGACGACGTTTATGCGTCAATTCGCCAAGGGGATTGGTTTGATCCATGAATTGTGACAATTGTGATGAACCGAAGAATTCCTTAATTGAGGCAACAACTGGGCGAATATTGATCAATTGTTGAGGTGTCACGGTGCTTGTGTCTTGGATTGACATCCGTTCACGAACCACACGTTCCATCCGTGATAAACCAATTCGGAATTGGTTTTGTAACAATTCACCAACTGAACGAATCCGACGATTCCCTAAATGATCAATATCATCCGTTGAACCGAGACCTTCTTGTAAGTTAAAGAAGTAGTTCATTGAAGCGATGATATCAGCAGGAATGACATGCTTAATCTTGGCATCGATATGACCGTTACCGATTAAGTTAATTTCTTTATCAGGTGTTTTTTGTGAGTACACTTTGATCACTTGGAGTGTCATTGGTTCTGGTAAGACACCTTCATCAGATGGTTGGTAAGTAACCGTCTTGAAGTCTTCTTTGTCTAAGTATGGTGCCAAAGCATCCATCACTTGACGATCAACAACTGTATCTTTAGCAGCAATCACTTCACCAGTATCGGGATCAGCAAGTGTTTCAGCTAATGTTTGACCCAATAAACGCGTCTTTAAGCTTAATTTCTTGTTGATCTTGTAACGACCAACAGCAGCTAAATCATAACGTTTAGCATCGAAGAAACGTGCATAAAGTAATGAACGTGAGCTATCAGCTGTCTTCGGTTCGCCTGGGCGAAGTCTTTCGTAGACATCCTTCAAAGCTTCTTCTGTTCTTGAGTCGTCAGTATTCTTATGGATATCTTTTTCTAACGTCAACATTAATGAATCGTTGTCGCCTAAGATATCGATAATTTCTTGATCAGAACCGTAACCTAAAGCACGAACTAAAACAGACATTGGAATCTTACGTGTCCGATCGATCCGAACATATGCAATATCCTTAGCATCTGTTTCAAATTCTAACCATGCACCCCGGTTAGGAATGACAGTTGTACCATAAGTTGTGCGGCTGTTTTTATCAACAGCGCTGTTGAAATAAACGCCTGGTGAACGAACTAATTGAGAAACAATTACCCGTTCAGCACCGTTGATGATGAAAGTCCCTTGGTCAGTCATCAATGGGAAGTCCCCAAAGAAAACGTCTTGAGATTTAATTTCACCAGTTTCATGGTTTGTTAATTTCAAAGTAACGTGTAATGGTGCTGAGTAGTTGGCATCATGTTGTCTAGCTTCTTCAACCGTGTATTTAGGTTCAAGAAGTTGGTAATCAACGAATTCTAATGATAAGTTACCAGCAAAATCGTCAATTGGCATAATGTCATCAAACATTTCACGAAGCCCTTCGTCTAAAAACCATTGATAGGAATTAGATTGGATCTCGATCAAGTTTGGTAGTTCTAGCACTTCTTTAATCCGTGCGTAGCTTCTACGAGTACGATGTTTACCGTAATTCACTAAGTGTCCTGCCAAATTGTTCACCCCTCTATAAGTTTTCCGCAGCCTCATTGTTACAAAAATATGACAAATATTAAGAAAATATTACATCGCCATTTTTAGGTAATTTTGAGCAGAAAAAAAACAAAAACAGTTATTTTAAGCTGAATAAATCAGACTAACTATTTTTGTTTTTCATGAATACCGTGCTGGACAATAGATCAGCACAATAAATTTTTCTACGGATTTTCGCAGTTACTGTATAATATACTTCTTTTACTACTAAAAGTCAATAATCTGCCTCGGTGCTACTTATCATAGATAAATTGATTATTATAAAATTTAGATTTGGCGCTCAAGGCCTTATCAACCTTTTTCAATCCCTTTTCTTCTATTAATGTCTTTTTCGTTGAAAATAGATTAGTTCCTAAGCCTAAACGTTCTCCTTTAATATCAACCCCCATTGCGGCGAGCGTCGTTGGGAACATGTCCATTGTGCTAAACTGGCGATTCTTGGTTTGAACCTGACTTGCTTTTGGTGCATTTAAAATCAAATTAAATGCATGCCGTTTATTGGCCGGAATCTTCTTATAATACTCCACATCCATGCCTAAATGGTCTCCGTTGACAATGATGGTCGTATTCTGATAAAACGACTGCGTTTGTGCCCACTTAATAAATTCAACAATTTGATGATCAGAAAAGGCGATAACGTTTGAATACTGGTCACCATACTTTTCTGGCATATTCGGTTCTGGATACCCACCAATGTGGTGCGTATTCTCCGTTAGCATCGTTAAGTTAAATGGCTGATCTGATTTGCTAAGCTCCAACGCACTTTCCTTAGCGTATTCGAATAACTTTGAATCTTCATAGCCCCACCAAACATAATAGTCTTCAGGTAACCGACCATCTTTACGCGCAGTTAACAAATCATCAATTTGAACATTACCGTGCTGCGTAAAATATGATCGTCGACCACCAAAAGTCGCATCCGATCCAAGCAAGATTTTTTGCTGATAGCCGTGCTTGTCCAAAATATTATTTAATGACGTGACGCCTGGTAGGAAATGATTCTTTTTATCTGTCGCATAGGAATTCCCATCCACCGGCACTTTCAACGGTAATCCTGATGTTTGGGCGACCATTCCCGCAACTGTCCAGCCTGTTCCTGGTAATTGTTGGGCACCACCAAATGATCGGTTAGAATTTGAGAAGTGAACACCCTCTTGCTCAGCTAACGCCGTCAATTCTGGTAGTAAATTGGTTTTCATCTGCCCACCCATTTCTCTTGATGTTGCTGTAGATTCGAGTGACTCAGCATAAATATAAATTAGATTTCGTTTTTGTTTTGGGAACGTTAATTTGGTTTTATTCGGTGCTACATAATTTTCTTCAATAAATGGTGAATTCGCCGTTAGATATTCGTAAAAACCAACAGCATCAATTTTAATCGCAGCAACCATCGTCAAACCACAAAACAATAACGCACTGACCAATACAAATCGTTTTGCCTTGAGTTCTAAGTGGTGTGTTATTTTATGAGTGACCAACAGTTGCAAGTGTCTGATATAGTTGCAGAACAAAAAAACGCTGATTAAACAAGTAATGGCACCTAGCACCGGACCGCCGATAAATGAATTAATAAAACCATCATCAACACCTGTCATCGGTTGGCGTAAGTTATAAACTATCTGCTCGGGCGTTAACAAGCCAAAATTTGCCTTTGTCCAAAAACTAGCTGACAACAAGAAATACCCAACTGATATTAATAAGGCACCACTAAAAATCCACCAGCTAAACCAATGTCTTGTGCGTGTGACTGGTACCAGTTCAAATGTTAACCATTTTTGGCGCCACCTTCTTGTCACCAACACGACGCCTTGAATAATGGTAATCAACATAATAAACTTGAGTAAAAATAACTTTTGGAACAAACCATCACTAAAATGAATAACATGACCAGTCAACCCAAAAGTCACTAAAATCGTTAATCCTAATACAAGCACCAAATTGATCAACATACCAACTAATTGAATAAATTGGCGATCATTGCGTTGGACAATAGCACATAAAAAAGGTAAACAGACAAACAAGTAGATCATCGCAATAAATAACATTATGTATTTGCTCCATTTCTAACTATCTCATTTAATCATAGCATTTTATGGCTGTATCGCCTACCCACCCTTTTAACAAAAGTCTCTAATGACAATCTTCAAGCCCCTCACGGAATCATTTACAAACTCGCAACTTATCATTTACGTTTTTTACACGAATTAGCGGTCAATCTTTACACGACGTCTCTATACTGAACTTGTACCCTTAAATCAGTCCTCAGGAGGAATCATTATGAAACGCATTAGTATGGCATTACTCACAGTTGGTGCGGCCGCTCTTTTATTAGCTGGTTGTCAAAGCCAATCAAAAAGTGCAAGTCAAAGCCAGGATCAAGGCGCTAAAATTACTGCAGTTGGTTCGACAGCCCTTCAACCCCTTGTTGAACAAGCTGGCGATCAATATCAAAAGGATAACCCTAAAGTCAACGTCACCGTTCAAGGTGGCGGTTCAGGAACTGGTTTAACCCAAATTAGTGGTGGCAACGTCACAATCGGTAACTCGGACATCTTCGCTGAAGAAAAAGATGGTATCGATGCTAAGAAACTGGTTGATCACAAAGTTGCTGTGGTTGCAATCGCACCCGTTGTTAATAAAAAGTTAGGCATCAAAAATTTAACCAGTGCACAATTGCTAGGTATCTTTAAAGGCGAAATCACAAACTGGCAATCCGTTGGTGGTCCTAACGAAAAAATCACCGTTATCAACCGGGCCCAAGGAAGTGGGACACGTCAAACGTTTGAAAAATTAGGTCTTAAAACCGACAAAGTTGTTACCAGCCAAGAACAAGATTCCTCTGGGACTGTTCAAAAAATCGTCGAACAAACGCCAGGCGCTATCAGTTACCTCGCCTTCCCATACATCAAAGGTAGCTTGCAAGCTGTTAAGTTAAACGACGTTGAACCTACCGAAAAGAACGTTTCAACCAATGCATGGCCAATCTGGTCTTACGAACATATGTATACTAAGGGCGCACCTAACTATCAAACAGCCCGTTTCATCCACTTCATCCAATCAAAAGACGTTCAAAAGACAATCGTCCCTAAACTGGGCTACATCCCAATGACGCAAATGAAAGTTGAACGCCACGTTGATGGCACCATCCAAGATCAATAGTTTCCAGAAGTCGCGCTAAACTGCGCGACTTTTTTAATTGGTATATACTAATAAAAGGTTTTTAAACAAAGTAATTTGCATTTATATTTACGATTGGTATAATCGAACTATTAGTTTATCAAAGGAGCTCGGCGAATGATTAACAACAAAATGAAAACGTTATCCGAAAAATACCCCACTAAAATGGCAATTACTTCCGAAATCATCAACTTAAAGGCCATCTTGAACCTTCCCAAACCCACTGAAGCCTTCATGAGTGATTTACATGGCGAATATGATGCCTTCCAGCATCTCATTCGCACTGGCGCAGGGAATCTCCGGCAAAAAATTGCAGAGGTCTTTTCCGGTGAAATGACTGAAGATACAATGCAGGCGTTCGCTTTTTTAGTTTACTACCCAACCGAGCGGCTTGCACTCAAACACGCACAACTATCTGCTAGTGAACTCGACCAGTGGTACCTCACCACTTTTAAACGGTTAATCGACCTCTTAAAATTTGTCTCCACAAAATACACACGCTCAAAAGTCCGTAAAGCAATGGCGCCCGATTTCGTCTACATTACCGAAGAATTAATGTACGGCGATGTAGCTAACAGTGATAAGAAACGCTACTTCCAAGAAATCACGACGTCCATCATTTCGATGGGCCAAGCCGATGCCTTAATTATCGCCACCAGTCATACGATTCAACGACTAGTGGTTGATCATTGGCATATCATCGGTGACATTTACGATCGTGGGCCGCGTCCCGATCTGATTGTCGAACAACTCACCAAGCTCCCCGCGGTTGATATTCAGTGGGGCAATCATGATATTCTCTGGTTCGGCGCCGCTAGCGGTTCTCAACTATGTATGCTCAACCTTTTACGCATTTGCGCACGCTACAATAATTTAGCCATCATCGAGAAAGCTTACGGAATTGATCTTAGCGAACTGGTTCAATTTGCCCAACGAACTTATCAGCCCAATCTCGCCTTCGAACCAAAGGTTGCTGCCAATCAACCCGCAATCTCAACAGCTGAAAAGAAAAGCATCAACCAAGTGCACCAAGCCATCGCCATCATGCAGTTTAAGTTGGAACAAACCGTGATTAAACGCAATCCTGATTTCAAAATGGACCACCGCTTAACCCTCAGCCATGTTGACTTTGAACAGCAGACAATTCATCTAAATGGTCATGACTACCCACTTGATAACACCTGCTTTCAAACAATCGACCCCATACACCCCGAAATATTAACTTCCGATGAAGCAGCCATTGTTACATCATTGCTAAACGCGTTTACCCACTGCCAAAAACTACGCAAGCATCTCCGTTTTTTAATCGACAACGGTAGCATGTACCAACTCTACAACCAAAACCTCCTTTTTCACGGCTGTATTCCAGTTGATGAAGCCGGCAACTTCCTCACGCTAACCCTCGCTAACCGACAATATGCTGGTAAATCATTACTCGACTTCTTCGATCACCAAATTCGAACGAGCTTCGACCACCCGCTCAATCAAGATAATTTATCCACCGATTTACTCTGGTACCTGTGGACAGGACCGCTCTCCCCACTATTTGGCAAGAATGCGATGACGACCTTCGAACGCTACTTCAGCGCAGACCCCGTTTTACACGAAGAAAAGAAGAACGCATATTACCAACTCCGCCATCAGGAAGACTTCATTGAGAAACTCTTGTTGGAGTTTGGCTTAACGCCAGAAACGGGGCACATTCTCAATGGTCACACACCTGTCAAAAAAGGCCACAATCCAATCATGGCTAATCGCAAAATGATCGTGATTGATGGCGGCTTTTCAAAAGCTTATCACCACACAACTGGCATTGGTGGCTTTACGCTCTTGTACAATTCGTATGGAATGCAGTTAGTCACCCATCAGCCGTTCACCACACGGGCCAATGCAATTGCCAAGATGCAAGACATTATTTCCACGCGTCGAGTGATTGATCAAGTTAGTCAACGTCAACGTGTCAGTCAGACGAATATCGGCGCTGCGATTAAAACTGAAATTGAACAACTCACGACCCTTTTAGGACAAAAAAAATAAGGTGTCAGACCAATTGGTCTGACACCTTATTTACGTTTAAACAGTTACTTTATCAGTCTTACTGGTAATGGTAATTTTACCTTTAGTTGCGCCAATTGTCACCGGTACACCCATCGTAATCTCACCAGCGAGCAACGCTTCACTCAACTGATCTTCTACTTGGGTTTGTAGTGCCCGTCGAATTGGTCGTGCCCCATATTCAGGATCGAACCCGGCTTTGGCAACAACATCCATCGCTGCAGCTGTCATCTTGATTTGAATCCCCTGTTCCGCTAAACGGCCTAAGACATTCTTCGCCATAATCTTCACGATTTCGCGTAATTCAGGTTGTGCTAAGGAATGGAAGACAACCGTTTCGTCAATTCGGTTTAAGAATTCTGGACGGAAAGCTTTTTTCAATTCTTCCATAATGCGCCCTTGCATTGCTTTATAATCAGCAGTTACATCCTTAACCCCGAACCCAACGGATTTATCATCACGTAGGGCTGTTGCACCTAAGTTCGATGTCATAATCATAATTGTATTACGGAAATCAACCTTACGTCCTTTTGAATCGGTTAAATAGCCGTCATCCAAGACTTGCAACAAGATATTGAAGATATCAGGGTGGGCCTTTTCAACTTCATCAAATAAAATGACGGAATATGGTTTATTGCGGACCTTTTCTGTTAATTGGCCGCCTTCTTCGTAGCCGACATAGCCAGGGGCCGCCCCAACTAAACGGCTCGTGCTGTAACGTTCCATATATTCAGACATATCAACCCGAATCAAGTTGTCTTCAGAACCAAACATGGCTTCCGCCAATGCTTTGGCTAACTCTGTCTTACCAACCCCGGTTGGGCCTAAGAACATAAATGAACCAATTGGTCGTTTTGGATCTTTCAAACCACTGCGCGCACGACGAATTGCACGTGAAACGGCAGAAATGGCTTCTTCTTGGCCAACAACCCGTTTATGCAAGACTTTTTCAAGTTGCATGAGACGTTCGCTTTCTTTGCGTTGCAACTGAGTAACAGGCACACCGGTCCATTGCGCAACCACTTGAGCGATGTCTTCAGCAGTCACTTGAATGTCACTGCGAACACCGTTTTCTTGTTCGGCAGCTTGTAACTTGGCAATCTTGGCCTTAGTGGTTACTTCTTGCTCATGAATCGTCGCCGCTTTTTCAAAATCTTGCGCGCGAACAGCGGCTTCTTTATCGTCATTTAAAGTTTGTAGTTTTTGTTCTAATTTATCCGACGGTGTCTTCTGGTTAACAGCATCCAAGCGCACTTTAGCCGTCGCTTCATCCATTAAATCGATTGCCTTATCCGGTAAGAATCGGTTCGTGATGTAGCGATTTGATAAGACAACCGCTTCATGTAAAGCTTCATCTGAAATTGCAATCCCATGATGAGCTTCATAACGTGGACGTAATCCCTTTAAGATTTGTTCCGCATCTTCTGGCGTTGGTTCATTGACCGTGACGGTCGCGAATCGCCGCTCTAAAGCTGCATCTTTTTCAATGTACTTTTGATATTCATCTAAAGTCGTCGCACCAATTAATTGTAATTCACCACGCGCTAATGCTGGTTTCAAGATATTAGAAGCATCAATTGCCCCTTCAGCGCCACCTGCACCAATGAGGGTGTGTAATTCATCAATAAAGAGAATCACTTGCCCATCTGCATAGATTTCATCGATAATCTTCTTCAAACGATCTTCGAATTCACCACGATACTTTGTCCCAGCAACCAATGACCCCATGTCGAGCATCATGAGCCGCTTTTGCTGCATGTCACTTGGCACATCACCATTGACGATGCGTTGCGCAAAACCTTCAGCAATCGCTGTCTTACCGACACCAGGTTCACCAACTAAGACGGGATTATTCTTCGAACGCCGGGCTAAAATCTGCACAAGTCGCCGAACTTCTTCATCACGACCCACGACCGGATCAATTTGATTGTCACGAGCAAGTTGTGTTAAATCGCGCGCTAATTGGTTCAACGTTGGTGTCCCAGCTTGATCGGCATTATTCTTAGCTGCTTTAGCCCGTTTTTTAGCGGTTGCCGTATCCACACCCATCTTTTGAAGTAGTAGTTGGCGTGTTTTAGCTAAACTAAGTCCTAAGTTCAATAAGATCCGCGCAGCGATAATATCATCATCACGTAAAAGTGCTAATAATAGGTGTGCTGTGCCAATTTTAACCGAATTAGCTTGTTGCGCTTCAACCCGAGCAATATCGAGTACTTGTTTGGCTTTGGGCGAATATGGTAAATAACCGCCAATGCCAGAAGCGATTACAGCATCGCCATATCCGGTTAAGCGTTCAATTTCTTCAAGGACATCGGTCGAATTGACACCTAATTCGCGTAAGGTAGTCCCAGCAATTCCCTCATTTTCTAATACGATTGCTAATAGGAGATGTTCCGTTCCTAGTGCATGGTGATTAAATTTCTTTGCTTGTTCTTGTGCCATCATTAAGACGTTTTTTGCACTTGGTGTAAATAGATTATTCATGGATAATCCCCCACTCTTTACTTAATTTCATATCGTAGTCGTTCTAACACTGCAACTAGAATCTGTGCTCGAAGCTGCTCTTCTAATTGTTTATTATTAACCGTTAATGTCTGTGGACTCGTTGCCGCGAGTATCAAATTGCCTTCCTTTTGCGAAAGAATTTGTTCATCATATAGTTTCTGGATAATGGCTAAGGTGTCCGCCTGGGAAATCTGCGTATCAACATTTTCAATTAACGCTTCTAAAAAGTCCCGATCATCGAGAAATTGAACCTTGACGATCCGAATATAACCACCGCCGCCACGTTTACTATTCACGACATAACCGCGCTGCTCAGTGAACCGCGTGTTAATCACATAGTTAATTTGGGACGGCACACAATTAAAAAGCTTAGCAATTTCGGAGCGTCTAATTTCGATTTGTTCATTGTCAGCCAGTATCTTTTTTAGATAGGCTTCAATAATATCCGAGATGTTCTGACTTTGCAAACATATCAGCCCCTTCATTTAGTCTTCTGCGTTTTTCAGTGTCAAAAGTTTAACTTTGACTAACGTTGACTATTATTATAACGATTATCAGTACAAAATGAAAGTTTACTGACTTTTAGTAGCTAATCAATTGGACGCACAAAAAAGACTTGTCATCAACAAGTCTTTGATAGTCGGGAAAACAAGATTTGAACTTGCGACCCCTACGTCCCGAACGTAGTGCTCTACCAAGCTGAGCTACTTCCCGGAAACTATTTTATTACGGGTACAAAAAAAGCGGAAGACGGGATTCGAACCCGCGACCCCCACCATGGCAAGGTGATGTTCTACCACTGAACTACTTCCGCATTTTTTATTAACATTTTTGTATCCAGTCGGGAAAACAGGATTCGAACCTGCGACCCCCTGGTCCCAAACCAGGTGCTCTACCAAGCTGAGCTATTTCCCGTTATATGCACCCAGTAGGAGTCGAACCTACAACCTTCTGATTCGTAGTCAGACACTCTATCCAGTTGCGCTA
>NZ_JBJKTM010000013.1:0-60299 GCF_046580785.1 Latilactobacillus sp. VITA-14 | reverse complement strand
CCGAAAAAGACCAATTTTAGCCAAGTAATGACTGATGAGATCCTAGCAGCACTTGAACTAATTAATCAACGACTATTAAAGATACATCATCAACAGACTGCCATTGAAAGATTCCGGGCTTGTTCGGATTAAACTTGTAATTTGCCGACGCTTAAAGAAGTGGTCAAGGAAAATAATGACCATCCTAGTTATGCGACGCGTTTATCAATTTATTCAAGTCAATTAGCCGGTTTCAATGGTGACGTAGAAAATTAAGCCAAAAAGGCCTTAGCAAAATCAGTTTGCTGAGGCCTTTTTTTGATAACGTTTTAAATGATAACTACTTGTAGACGGCGAGTGGTTTTTCCGATAGAGTTAATACTTATAGTTTAGTTGAGGAGTAGGACGAATTAATGCGGAACAAAATGACAATGAGCGACAAATTATTATATGGCGGGCTACTGGCAGCTGCGGGGGGCTTTGATTCTTACACTTATTTGGTGCACGGGGAAGTCTTCGCCGGATTACAAACGGGGAATCTAATTTTATTAGGAACCCATTTGGGGCAGATGAAATGGTCCGTATTATTACGGCACAGTACCCCGATTCTCGCCTTTATGTTGGGAACAATCTTAACGCGCATTTTACAACATCGGTTTGAAAAAGACGAATCGATTAACAAACGACAACGGATTATATTGGGGATTGAAGTCTTGGTCTTAACGATTGTTGCGGGAATTTCACCGTATGTACCGGATATTGTTGCAAGTTCACTTGTTTCAATCATTGCGGCTGCGCAATTACAGGAATTTCGTGAATTGGATGGTGGCCCATTTACATCATTGATGATGACTGGAAATGTACGGACGATGGCGGAAAGTTTTTATGACGCTGTTTTTAAACATGATCGTAAGGCAGCCGATAAGGGCTGGCAAATTTTACGCATCATTATCAGTTTTACGATTGGTGCAGTGATGGTCGGACTATGTGTCTCATTCTTAGGAGAACGGACGTTGATTTTATCAGCATTATTCGTGTTGATGACGGTGCTGATTTTACAATTAAATCCAGACAAGAAAGTTTAGCCTAGATATGTTACGCTGAAAGGTAACTTGCCAAGGAGGTTAATAGATGTTCTTTTTAAAAGGAATCTTGATGGGATTTGCGTTTGTCGCACCAATCGGGATGCAAAATATTTTCGTTTTTAATAATGCCATGTCGAATACAACACGGCGGGCAGTTTTCAACAGTTTGTTCATCTGGTTATTTGATGCGCTCTTTTCACTCGTGGCGTTTTATGGGATTGGCGCACTGATTGTGCAAAACGATGCGGTTCGGTTAGCCATTATGGGAATCGGTGGACTTTTGATTTTATGGATTGGATACACCATTTTAAAAAGTGCCCGCAGTACCGTTACGTTTGGCGCGTTAGAACCAATGCCACTGGGGAAGGTTATTTTGACTGCATTTGTGGCGGTTTGGGGTAACCCGCAAGCCTTGATTGATGGGACATTAATGCTGGGCGCATTGCGGGGTGGCATGACGAGTAGCGAGGCGATTCCATTCATCGTGGGGGTTGTTTCGGCAACCGCGACCTGGTTCTTTGGTATCGCCATTATCTTTAGCCTTTTCCGGAAAAAAGTTTCACCAAAATTCTTGATGGGCGTCAACTTAGTGAGTGCCATCATCATCATCGTGTATGGGCTTGGTTTATTGGTCAAAGTGGGGACAACATTGCTCTAGGAAGGGATATTGCTTTTTAATTTACCCTGTTGAATGGTATCCTTAAGTATCAAAACAAAGCGAGGTAGAACAGGATGCGCAAAACAACAATCATTGTTAGTTTAGTAACGCTCGGCCTATTGACGGGTTGTACAGCCAACCAAACAAAACATTCAGCACCCCCCGCTCAAAAAGAATCGACTAGTCCGAAACAAACGGTTCAAGCTCCGAAAGTGACGCTTGAAAAAGCCCGTGAATTGTACGCAAAACAATATCCTGCATCAGATTTAACCGAGGTTGAGCTGAAGCAATGGGGTAACCAAATGTTTTATGAATTAACGGGAATGAACGACAATGAAGAGCTTCACATGCATGTGGATGCTCGAACTGGCGCAACCAGTCGATTGTCGAAAGAAGCCCTTGATGCCGATGAACAAAATGGCGTCGAGCGACACCAAAAGCAATTAGCGTTTGACCAATTGTTGACGCCTCAACAAGCTCTTCAAAAAGCGCAACAATACTTCACCAGGAACGTGATCAAATGGTCATTGGAAAAAGATGATGGCCGAACAGTCTGGGAAGTAGAAGGTCATCAAAAACAGCAAAAAATGCAAGTTAAATTAGACGCTGAAACTGGCGCGCTAATTGAAAAAGAAATGGATGATTAAAGCAGTATGTAAAGCGCCGTCGAGAATAATTTCGACGGCGCTTTTTTTGTAGCTTGCGTTAATAAATTTGTTATCGATTTGAATAAAATAAATTAGCATTGCCTAACTTTTTATTTACATTTCATTAAAACGGTGTACAATAAAACTGTTATCAAGATCAAAATAAGGAGTGAGGATAATGAATCAACAAGAAAAGGACAAGAAGCACAAGCTGATTGAATATGCGAACGGCCCATCACTTGAAGAAATTAATGGGACGGTCGAAGTACCAGAGGGCAAAGGCTTTTGGAAGATGTTACTAGCGTATTCAGGACCGGGTGCATTGGTGGCAGTGGGTTATATGGATCCAGGAAATTGGTCAACATCGATTACTGGTGGTCAGAGTTTTCAATACCTGTTAATGTCCGTGATTTTGGTGTCTAGTTTAATCGCGATGTTATTACAATATATGGCGGCTAAACTAGGCATTGTAACTCAGATGGACTTAGCACAGGCAATTCGCGCACGGACGAGTAAACCGTTGGGCATTGTCTTGTGGATTTTGACAGAATTAGCGATTATGGCAACCGATATTGCCGAAGTTATTGGGGCGGCAATTGCTTTGTACTTATTATTTAAGATTCCACTGCTGATTGCAGTATTCATTACGATTTTAGATGTCATGCTATTATTACTCTTAACGAAAATTGGTTTTCGTAAGATTGAAGCAATCGTTGTCGCACTAATTGTCGTGATTTTTGTGGTTTTTGCTTATGAAGTAGCACTCTCAGATCCTGATTGGGCAGGGGTGATTGTTGGGCTAGTACCAACTGCTAAGACCTTTGCCACCGGGCCAGCTGTTGGTGGACTAACCCCATTGACTGGTGCGTTAGGGATTATCGGGGCAACTGTTATGCCACATAATCTATATTTACACTCTGCGATTTCGCAAACACGGAAGATTGATCGCAAGAACGAAGCACAGGTTGCACAAACAGTGCGCTTTGCCACTTGGGATTCAAACATTCAACTCACGATGGCATTTTTCGTTAATGCGTTGTTATTAATCATGGGGGTTGCAGTTTTTAAGACGGGAACGGTTAAAGATCCATCATTCTTCGGGTTATTTGAAGCTTTGTCAGATACCTCAACAATGAGTAACGGAATTCTTGCAAGTGTTGCCCGGACCGGAATCTTATCAACTTTGTTTGCCGTTGCATTGCTCGCTTCTGGGCAAAATTCAACGATTACCGGGACGTTAACTGGCCAAGTCATCATGGAAGGGTTCATTCACTTGAGAATGCCATTGTGGTTGCGGCGTTTGGTAACCCGCTTGTTATCGGTGATTCCGGTATTAATCTGCGTCATGATGACCAGCAATAAACCAGCCTTGGAAGAGCATGAGGCGCTCAATACCTTGATGAATAATTCCCAAGTTTTCTTAGCGTTTGCCTTACCATTTTCAATGCTGCCACTGTTGATGTTTACCGACAGCCGGGTTGAGATGGGGGATCGCTTCAAGAATAGTTGGTTGATTAAAAGCTTAGGTTGGTTATCGGTCGTTGGCTTGACCTATTTGAATATGATGGGGTTGCCAGGACAAATCGAAGCTTTCTATGGTGATCACGCAAGTGCTGCACAATTGGCTACTGCTGATCGCATTGCATATGTGTTGATTGCTGGTGTGATGGCATTATTGGTTTGGATGATTATTGAATTGTATAAAGGCAATAAGCGGTTTGAACAGCAATTAGCAACTGAAAATTAATTGGAGGTTGGTCACATGTCAGTTTTAGAAATTAAACGAATTTTAGTCGGGGTCGATGACTCAGAGGATGCGTTATTAGCGTTTGATTATGCAATTGAGCGGGCTAAACGTGAGGATTTAGAATTAGTCATTGTATCGGTATTGGAAAATGACGAAATGAACGTCTATCAAGCATTGAACAAGGATTTTATCCACGGCCAATATGAGGATCTTGAAAACCACCTACGAGAATATCAAGATCAAGCCTATGTGCGCGGTGTGAATCATGTGCGAACAGTAATTGCAGAAGGCGAACCAGGCGAAGCGATTATCGAAGATGCGATTCCTAAGGTTAAACCCGATTTGTTAATTGTCGGTTCGAAATCACAAAAGGGCGTTGCTAAATATTTCGGCAGCCAAGCCGCCTACATGGCAAAATACGCACCAATCCCAGTGCTGGTAGTGAGATAAAGAGTGCGAAAATCGCCGGAGATATTCTGAGGATTAGCCTAACAACGGAAGAATATGGCGATTGCAGCACGTTTAAAAAAGCGTGTGTTCGGTCGCGGATAGCAACTGAGTATTTTAGATTAAGCGGAGGTTGGTGCAACCAAAAAGCACGTTTCAAAAAGATGTCGATAATTTATTTTGTCGGCATCTTTTTTATATGCTAAGCTGAGAAAATAAAGGTTTAAGCGGAGGATAGATTGTGGATAATGAAGTCGCAGCTTTTTGGGATGATTTTGCAGCGGAATACTATCAGATTCAACAAGAGTCACAGGTGTCGATTGTCACTGACGTTGTGGCTTTTTTACAGGATCGGCGATTACTGCCTGTTGAGACAGTGGCTGACTTAGGTGGTGGTAGCGGCCGTTATTTGCCACCTCTAGCGCAAAACAGTCAGGCTTATACGATTATCGACATCTCGGCGCAAATGCTCCAGTATGCACAACAAGAAGCTAAACAGCATGTACCAGACCAACAGATTGCTTATCAACAGCAGTCTGTGGCTGACTTTATGGCGCAAACGCCACAAAAAAGCTATGATTTAATTTGGATGGCGTTAAATCCGGCAATCGAAGCCAATCAAGCATTACTGACGATTAGCGAAAAGAGCCGTCAGTGGTGTGCATTCTTACGGCTCACTAAAAACGAGGACGACTTGTTCACACCGCTTGAACGTTATTTTGGGATTGAACAGCAAGATCCCAACACTACACCGGAAATCATCCCAGCTGTGGAAAACGTGTTAAAAGATGCGGGCTACCAAGTTAGTCAACAAATTTTTCAATATCAAACAAGTGAAGTTTTCGACAGGCCATTTTTGGAGGCCTATTACGAAGAATTACCAACGGACCAACTGGCAGCTTATCTAGATCAAGTATTTGCAACTCAAAAAACACGGACCAGTACAACAACGCTTGAATATACGTTGCTGTATTGGCACGTGTTTTAAGAGTTAAATTCCCATCGCCACCAGTCCTGTCGGAATATTTTCAACTGGTACTGGGTAGAATGGCAGGCCGGTTTGGATGGCCGCAATCATCATGTGATTAAGATCCATGATTTGATCGGCGCTGATTGTTGCTGATGGTGCAAGTGCAGTTGGGATAATGAGTGCTGTTAGTTGGCGATTGTTAATGCGTGAAAGAATAATCTCAGGATCACCAAGGTTTGAATCGCCGTGATACGCACTAGCGGCCCGTTCTGCTAATCCGAGCGCTTTTTGTCGGAGTTCATGACGCGCATTTGTGAGTAACTTGTCGAGTAAGTCGTCATCTGAAAGAGAATCAGGGGAAGTTTGGATGGCTTGATCCATCCGGTAGTTTGGATTAACGACGAGTTCCTTGAAGAGATTTAAGTTGCCGGGTAATGTGACCACGTAAATCGGTGCTTTTTCAGGCAGCAAGTCATCAAGATAGCGGCCAATCACGCGGAAATAGTTAGTTTGATCGATAAGTTGTTCATTTTCTTTTACAACAAAACTGTGGGTTGGACTTGAGAAGCCTTGGACGACTTCGCCTTTACGCTCTGTGCCAATCCCAATTTCAATGGTTGTTGGGGCGTCTTTAGGTAAAGGATAATCCCGAATGACATTTTGTTGAATGGATTTCAAACTAAAAGTAGTCTTGTTGAGACAGAGAATGGTTCCGTTCAGACTCAGACTTAATTCCGAACTGAGTGGACGCAGGTCGGGTTGATCAGCAATTAGAAAATATTCAGTCGTGATCGGATAATGAAGGGGTTGGCTGTAGTGACCAGCAGCTGTGATGTAAAACGCAACTGACTGTATATGTGCTAATTCTTGGGGAGCGGTACTTAGTAAGTCCTCAAGTTGGTTGAGTAAGGTTTTTTCTTCAGGATAGTCGGTGGTTAACTGTTCACGGATTTGCTTAGAAAAACTATTGAGCTTAATCTTGTTCGCATTAATGGCTTGTCCGCCAGTCTCTAAGTTAATGAATAACGAGATGACTGGCTGATTTGAATCGGCGAGTAATTGAGTTAAACTTTCTGGATATAACATATCGACACCTCCGTTTGATTAACTTCACCTTATCATATTGAACAGCTACCTTTGAAGAAAGATGCCTTTGTAAAAAATAAGCCAACGAGGGACTTTTAATCAACTTGATGGAAACGGTATGCTAAAATGGTAAGTAGGTTAACAAGGGAGGATTTATGGTATGGGAGATAAGACGAACGTGGTAACACCCACGAAGATTAGCAAAAGTATTCGGACCCGTTTTTTTGTACTACAAATGGTTGTGATTCTAATCCTTGGCGCGCTCACAATTAAACTTGTGAGCGGCTTTAGTCCATTATTGACGGATTCAGAAATTCTAAAAAATACAATTTTGACAGCTTTTGGGGCAACCTTAGTCGCGCTTGTAGTGTGGTACCTATCGTATAAGATTATTGCAATGCGCATTCGGCGCCAAATCATGAATAAAGAGCTAGAGGATGGCTACACTTTTAGTTTGAATCATGCTGCTAGCAGTCTTAGCTTACATATTGTGTACTTTATCAGTATGTTGGTGATTGTCTGGTTGATGTTGAGTGCTCAAAACGTGCGCCAGTCGCTAGATGGTTTACACCTTTTCAAAGGTGATCAACCGATTGTCCGGCTGGTCGATAATCACAGCATGAAGCAAATCGAGCAATTCTATCAAGCTGATAAGCAACAAAAGATGACGTATCTTGGCAGCAATCGAGATGTTGCTTATTTCAAGATTAATAATGCAACGATTAGCTTACCATTAGCCAAGATTCAATTCTATGGTCAAGATGAAGCACCGACTGGCCATCAGAAACAAGTGATTCAACATTATCACTTAAAAGATGTGCAAAATAAGAAATACCTCAAACCTAATATTTATATTAGTGAATCAGGCTTACCTAAGGTGGCCATTACGAAGATGTACCAACATTATGAGCCACAACCAACGGATAATATTCATAAACTCGACATTAAATAGGATAACTACCACAGGAGGGCTGGATTAAACGGCTTTCATTTGGTACAGTTAGAGATGAATATTTTTTTAAATAAAGGAGATCAAGTCATGATTGAAGCAGTAAACCTCAGAGCAGGAATGACGTTTGAACAAGACGGCAAGTTAATCAAAGTTTTAGAAGCTAACCATCATAAACCGGGTAAGGGAAACACGGTTATGCGTGTTAAGTTGCGTGACTTACGGACTGGCTCAATTGTTGAAACAACAATGCGCCCAGAAGTTAAAGTTGAACAAGCAATGATTGATACAAAAGATGTTCAATACTTATACACACAAGATAACGTGGCATTCTTCATGGATCTTGAAACTTACGAACAATATGAAATTCAAACAGCTGCTATTGAAGCTGAATTAAAATACTTATTAGAAAACATGAACTGCAAGATTCAATTCTTCGGTTCAGAAGTGATCGGGGTTACTTTACCAACTACTGTTAACTTACGGGTCGTTGAAACACAACCTTCGATTAAAGGCGCAACAGTGACTGGTTCAGGTAAACCTGCAACGATGGAAACTGGTTTAGTCGTTAGTGTCCCTGATTTCATCAGCGCTGACGAAGTCCTTGAAATCAACACACAAGAAGGCACATACGTTAAACGAGCAGCAAAATAACAAGATTAAGGCCGACTAGTCCCATAGTCGGTACTTCAAAGTGAAGCCAAGATGGTTTTCTTTCGATAAAAGAAGGAATCACCTTGGCTTTTTATGTTTGGGTAAAGGGACAAAAAAATAACAGAGAAGCAACTTATGATGGATTGCTTTTCTGTTAGTTATCAAAAATTATTTGACGCAAATCGTGGCTTTAACAAACAATTTTAGTGAATATAAACAGTTATTACGGTAACGAGTCCGAAAATAACGCCAGGGATGTTAGAAATAATAACCGGCCAATCTTTATAGGTTTTATTCCAGCCATAGGCGGTCCATAGACACCCATTAATTGTTGCGACTAAGGGCTGTAAAGGTGAGACAGGTGACCCTGAAAAATTAGCGATAATTTGGGGGATGTATGAAACATACATCGTAATACAGGTGATTGTTGCAACCTTGCTAAGTAATTTTAAACGTTTAACTTTCTTAGGGTGGACGGCGTTTTCGCCGGTAGGGTATTCGCCAGTATCAATGCGCATAATAGACTCCATTTCATGATTGAATTTTATTATATATGGTTGACTTGAAATCGCTTAAATTCTATAGTGATAGTATGCACGAAGTGAAAGAGAGTGGAGGTTTTACGAATGGCAAAGAAAATAATTCTTGATTGTGATCCAGGCCATGATGATGCTGTTGCAATGATGTTAGCATACGGCAATCCAGAAATCGATTTGTTGGCAGTGACAACGGTGGCTGCCAATCAGACGTTAACGAAAGTGACGCGCAATGCCCTCGCAGTTGCGACCATGATCGGCATGCACGATGTACCGATTGCTGCTGGGTGTTCGCGACCATTAATTGAAGAAATTAAAGTAGCAGCTGATATCCATGGGGAGACTGGCCTTGACGGGGTTGTTCTTCCAGAACCAACGGTGGCGCTTGAAAAGAGTCATGCAGTTGATTTAATCATTGATTTAATTATGACGCATCCAGCTAATACAATTACATTAGTGCCAACAGGTGCGTTGACCAACATCGCAATGGCGGTACGCAAAGAACCTAAGATTGTTGAACGCGTTAAAGAAGTCGTTCTAATGGGTGGCGGTTATCACGAAGCGAATGCGAGTGCAGTGGCCGAATTTAACATTAAATTTGATCCAGAAGCGGCCAAGATTGTATTCAATGCCGGCTGGGATGTCACAATGGTTGGTTTGGATTTGACGCATCAAGCGTTAGCGACACCAGATATTGTTGAACAAATTGAAGGCATTCATACTGAAACGTCTCAGTTCGTGGTTGATTTGTTAGCCTTTTTCCGCGATATGTACAAGAAGGGGCAAAATTTCGATGTACCGCCCGTTCATGATCCGTGTGCCGTGGCTTACGTGATTGATTCAAGTGTGATGACCACTAAGAAAGTGCCCGTTGATATCGAACTCAATGGAACATTGACGCGTGGGATGACGGTCGCCGATTTTAGATTCCCAATTCCAACAGACTGTCACACATCAGTCGCTGTAAAACTCGATCATCAGAAGTTCTGGGGATTAGTGGAAGACGCAATTAAGACGATCGGCTAAATAGTCAAAATACTTGAGTAGAGAAGGCGTTGTACATGTATCACGCATTAGAAACCCGTTATCAAGGGATGCAATATAACCGCGTCGGACATTCTGGGTTGAAATTACCAGCGATTTCATTAGGGTTATGGCATAACTTTGGTGAAACCGATAAGATGGCGACTCAAAAGGAAACGATTTTTGGCGCGTTCGATATGGGCATCACTCATTTCGATTTGGCGAATAATTAGGGGCCACCAGCGGGCAGCGCCGAGGAAAACTTTGGGCGGATTTTACATGATAATCTGCGTCGCTATCGTGATGAAATGATTATTTCATCGAAGGCTGGCTATTATATGTGGCCCGGTCCCTATAGTGAGTGGGGCTCTAAGAAGAATATTATCGCTAGCTGTGATCAGTCACTAAAACGACTTCAGTCAGATTACGTCGATATTTTCTATCATCACCGACCAGATCCAGATACGCCGATTGAAGAAACAGCTCGGGCCCTAGATTTATTGGTGCAACAAGGAAAGGCGCTATATATTGGGATTTCGAATTATTCGGCAGAACAAACCAAAGCGATTACGAAGGTTTTCAGAGCGCTCGGGACACCCTTTATTATTCATCAACCACGTTATAACATGCTCGATCGATGGATTGAAGATGGACTAACGGATGTCTTGGCGGATGAAGGTATCGGTGCAATTACGTTTAGTCCGTTGGCACAGGGATTATTGACCAATCGTTATTTAAACGGGATTCCAGCCGATTCGCGGGTAGCTCGTCCAGATAGTCCCTTCCTATCACCTGAAAAGGTTGATCAAACAATCAGTACGGTTCAAGAATTGAACAAAATTGCGCAACAACGTGGGCAATCATTGTCTGAAATGGCGCTTGCGTGGAATTTACAACAGCCGACTGTAGCCAGTGTGTTAGTTGGTGCTTCGCGCTTGAGTCAATTACAAGACAGTGTGCATGCACTAGATAACTTAACGTTTACGGCCGAAGAATTAGCGGCTATTCAAAAAATATTAGCATAATTAAAACGACGACTAGCTACGTAAGCTAGTCGTCGTTTTTTTTTGTTTTTATTCAGCTGTTTCAGTTGCGGCTACGTTTGCTTGGATTTTACCAAGAATGGCGCGTGAGAAAGGTCCCACGATGATCAGTTGTAATGGTAATGCGACGATAACATTCATCAACCATGTGTGACGATAGACACTACCTAAGTGGTCAGGGATACCACCTTCGATGAGAATTCCGAAAAGTGACATACATGTGACCATGCCGAGAATCATTAAACATGAAATTGTGAGAATCATGACTAATTTATTTTCTTTGTTCAATGGTAAGCTAAATGCGATTTTTTTAGCAATTGTACCGACAACGAATACATCTAGAATAAATGCGACGATGAAACCTGGAATTAAACCGGTAGACAAAGCACCCCATGATAGACTATCATGTAAAACTAAGTTATAGATACTCATTCCAAGTACCATGCAAAAACACATTAATGTCGTAAAAATAATACCTTCTTTTTTATTGGTTGGCATTTTAAATTCCTTCTCTCTGAAAAGTTAACAGATATAACCGTATCACATAAAAAATTTCGGCGTAAGCTTTTTTTTCAGAAAATGAGAAGTTTCTTCTTTTTCAATTTCAATGGAATCTCGCCATCATGAACGGCGTGAAAAATCGAAACGAGCAATAATGCGCAGACAAAAATCAATGGGAACCCAGCAATCACGCAAACGGCTTGAATGGTTTGGAAACTACCGACAAGTACAATTCCAAGTGAAAATAGAATGAAAATGATCACCCAAGCCATCCGATTCCAACGATTAGGTTGTTCTCCGATTTTCAATTCAAGACTGGTAAATGATGAGACGATGAAGGCCGAAGAAGAGATCGTTGTCGCCAGGAAAATGAAACATGACAGACAGAAAATTGCTAACATGATAATTTTGAACGGTAAGGTCGTGATGACCGCCGCGATGACAGCGGCTTGTCCTTGGGTATTCAATAGATGAACAAGATCGATTTGACCGGAACGTTGTAAGAAGAGCGCATAACCGCCAAGTACAGCGTAAAAGCTCATACAACTAAATGCGCCGTATGTCGCCATTCCCAATAAAACTTGGCGAATGGTTCGGCCGCGTGAAATCCGAGCGATGAATAAGCCCATGACAGGCATGTAAGATAACCACCATCCCCAGTAAAAGAGGGTTTCGTGTTGTGCGAACGCACTGTGTGCACCAGTCTGATTTAAACTTAAACGCCCGAAGTTACCAAAGAGATGGAAGACATCGCGGCCTTCAGCGCCAATTAGCTTGAATGTCGGACCGATTAGTAAGACGAGTAATAAAAAGCCAATGGCAGTATAGATATGCCAAGCACTGAGCTTCTTAATGCCTTTATCTAAGCCGGCATATACCGTGAGGGTGAATAGCACCAGTAAGATAATGAAGAGGGCAAGTTTAAGCCAGATGGTATCATTCAAACCGGTCATTGTGCTCAAGACTTTTGAAATCACGGGAATTTCCATTCCGATTGATGAGCCGATGCCCCCCATAATGCCGAAAACAACGGTAAAGTCGATTAATTTGCGAATTATTTTTTTGTAAGGTTGTGGTCCTTCTAATAGGTCGATTGCAGCGCTTAAACGTTGTACCCGTAAGTTCTTAACATAGAGAGCGTAGCCAATTGCGACAGTCGCGGTGGCAAAAATCATCCATGCCATGGGTCCCCAGTGAAATTGCCCACAGACGTTGGCGTAGCGGTATGCTTCAGCCGAGAAAGGTTTAGCGCCAAATGGTGGGTTCTGTAAGTATTGCAGTGGATCAGTGGTACTAAGCATTAAGATGCTAGCGTCAATCCCAGTTGCAAAAACCATACTCCCCCATTGGAAGTCGTTATATTCTGGCTTTTCATTTGGTTGGCCGAGGCGGATATGGCCATAGTGACTACACCCCAACCAAAATAGGAAAATAAAATTAATGATATAAATACCAATGTAAAGCCATTTAGAATGTGCCGTCATCACATCAAGTAGTTGTGAAATCGACTGCTGAAGCGTGTCACCCCCCAACATTAAAAATGCGGAGACAATCCCGAACAGTAACATCGTGGGGATGAAGACGACTTTATCAACATTCTTGCGCTTTAAAATAATATTCCTCCTGAATTTGTTAAAGTCTAGGTTGCTGGATCAAACAAAAAAAGCGCCCATACAATTGGTCAACTGACCACCTGTACAAGCGCGTTATTATAACGTATACAAATGAAGAAACAGCCTAACTTGATTTACTTCTTACTAATAGGATAGCACTTATCTCAAATTTGTTAAGGGTCGATTTTACGGCCGTGCGGTTGTTAACCAATTAAGATAGTCTTGTTCGCGGTTAATCGCGTGTTCTAAAATAAGATAATGACCATAGTGCGCATCCACCGCAGCTTGTTGGCTGAAAAGGGTTTGACGCCGGTCGAGTAGGTGATCTAGTTTGGCTTGGTGTAAGGTTTTTTGTTCGGTGAACATTGCGTCTAAATGAGCATCATTTTTTGAGTCGATAAAGTATAGCTTCAAAATAAATTCGTCTTTGCTGGCAATAATTTCGCTGGTTGGGGAGTATCGCCACTCGTCAAAAAAGGCAATCCCATCTGCAGTGATTGAATACTGCTTCTTTTTTAATTTTGTTCCGGCGATCAATTCGACGTGGGTGATCCGATCAGCCTGTTCGAGTCGCTTGAGTTCAGGATAGATTTGGCTGTGTTGGGCTTGCCAGAACTCACCGATATCATCTTCAAAGACGCGTTTTAAATCATAACCGGTTTTGGGAGACTGATTTAACAGCCCGAGAATTAAGTATTGGAGAATGTTTTTTTGGGCCATCTGAAAGTGCCCCTTTCTGTGAAATCAACTTAGATTAAGTATAGCACAGGCCAGTGTTGAAAAATGGTTACTTTTTATAAGTCTTTTTAATTGCATTTCATAAATAGTTAGCGTATGCTATTTCAATCGGGGAAAAGTGCGTTCAAGCTTAATCAACTTTTGAGTATTAGTACGGGGAAGCGAATTAGAGACGAAGTCGATGATTTGATTCACGGTGCTAAGCGCAGAAGTCTGCGAATTAAAAGCACGTTAAAGAAAATGAGTGCGTCAAAAGTGGTTATCCTGTGAGGATTAGCCAAATTAGCGGCGTAACCGATTGTTTGGCTAATGTAGCTAACCGGAACAGGATGCTTTTGAAAGCACGGTAAAAAGGAGTTTTATCAATGGCAAAAAAATCAAAAGTGGCAAAATTAGCAAAACAACGCGCATTAGTAGCGAAATACGCTGACTTGCGCGCAGAATTAAAAGCAAAGGGCGATTACTTAGCCCTTTCTCAATTACCCAAGGATTCTAGCCCAGTGCGATTGCGGAACCGCGATGCAATCGATGGTCGACCAAGAAGTTTCATGCGGCAATTTGGTATGAGCCGCATCAACTTTCGCGAATTAGCCCATAAAGGCCAAATCCCAGGCGTCAAAAAAGCAAGCTGGTAAAAAAATGAGTGCGTTAATTCGCGGTTAGCCTTTGAGCACTTGCCTAATCAGAAGGATAAGCGCCAAGGGCGATTGTCTGGCTGATGTAGCAAGGCGCAGAAGGTTGCGAATTAAAAGCACGTTAAAGAAATAGAAGCGCGTTTGAAACGGTTTGACTTCGAGCACTAGCCTAAATCTGTAAATGAGCGACGTAGTCGATTGTTTACGGATTGGAGCTAAGCACAGAAGTCAGTTTCAAAAAGCGCGTTAAAGCTAGAACCCCACAAAAGAAGAGGTCGTCCCACGGCCTCTTTTCTTGTGTCTTGAAACGAATCAGGTTATTTGCTATATTAATAGGAATTGTTTAACAAGTTAACTATGAAATCAATGGAGGTTATCAGATGAGTTATGCACAGTTTATCCAAAGTGCCACTGTAAGTGACTAAAGACGTTTTTCAGCAGATTAAATTAATTAGGAGTTTTAAAAATGAAAAACGTCTCAAAAAAAAGCCCATCAATTTTATTAATGATTGTATTGGTGGGATTTCCACAAATTAGTGAATCCATTTTTACCCCTGTATTACCGCAATTAAGCCGGGCATTACGGGTGAGTGCACAAACCGTACAACTGACGATGAGCACTTACTTCATCGCCTTTGCAGTTGGTGTTTTATTCTGGGGCTGGTTATCCGATCGAATCGGGCGACGGCAGGCAATGTTACTGGGAATTGTCGTCTATTTAATCGGTAACTGTGGGTTATTGGTTGCGCCACACTTTAACTGGTTAATCCTCGCGCGCCTCGTTCAAGCATTTGGTGCGAGTGTTGGTTCAGTCGTGATCCAAACAATTATGCGTGAATCCTTTAGTGGCGTGCGCGGTGCGCAAGTCTTTGCTAAAGTGGGTGCGGCGATGGCCTTAGCATCAGCATTAGGACCACTAGTTGGCGGATTGGTCCAAACGTATTTTGGTTATCGCAATGTCTTTTCAGCGCTGATCGTGATGGCAGTCGCCGCATTGTTATACGCAGGCGCTAGTTTACCGGAAACGCGTGTTGCGACAACTGGGCAAGTCAATGTGTGGTAAGTCACAAAACGTTTATTGACTGATCGTACGGTCTGGATTTACGGTTTAGTGATTAGTGGCATCAATGGGATTTTGTTCAGTTATTATGCTGAAGCACCGTTTATTTTTATCAATCACTTTCAAATGAGTACAGTCCAGTATGGTTGGCGCATTAATCGGTGGGTTTGGCCTGTTGGTTGCAAGTTTTACGAATCAGTTATGGTTGATGGTTGGTTTAATCTTCATTGTCTTTTGGGGATTGAATACGACCTTACCGGTGGTCTTGAATTTAGCGTTAGTGGGTTACGAAGATGTGATCGGAACGGCCAGCGGGTTGTTTAGTTTTGGCTACTACCTCGCAATCAGCGCCTTAACGTACGGCATGAGTCTATTGCATACGGGATCGAATACTCGATTACCGTTATACATGATCATGATTGTCGGCGTGATGGCTCTGAGTTATGGATTCGGGATTCGTTCAAAAGCAGTTTAAATGTAAAAAGTGCGCAGACAATCAGTTGTCTGCGCGCTTTTTATTTAAGCAAGTTGTTGTTGCAAACCAGCGAGGAAAATATCGATGCCTAGCATGAATTTTTCCAGTGAGCGTTGTTGTTGGTGCCGATGATGTTCAAAAGTTCTTAAGAAAGCATTGTAATGATTGTCAGTCGCAATCTGTTGCATTTTAAGCGGTAACTGTGCAAGATAAGTGTCTTTATGTTGTGAGACGCGATGTTTCATCTCAAGCTCACCGGTGATGTCAGTGAAGAGACCGGACATGAAGTGATCGATGGATTCAATCGCTAGGCTTGCTTGTTCTGGCGTGAAACCGGCATCCAAAAGGATTTGAATTAAGTGGTTGATAAGACCTAGGCGGGCCTTAGTTGCAGGGACGGTCCGCATCATCAACTCAGCGGCATAGGGCTGTGCTATGTAAGTGGTGTAAATGGCGCTAAAAATTTGGCGAATTTGGTCTGTCCATTCTAAGGTTGTGTTACATGGCTCAATCTCAATTTGTTGAATAATGTTATCGGCCATCGCCTGTAGGAGGGTTTGTTTGTTTTCGAAATGCCAGTAAAATGTGGCCGCCCCGATGTCTAATTGATTGGCAATTTTACGAATTGAAAGGGCATCGACGGTCCCGGATGCTTGTAAAATTTCAAACGCGGCAGTGATGATTTGCTCGGCAGAGATTGACTGTTTTACCATATTAATGAAGCTCCTTCACTTTTTATGAAAAGATGATTGTAATTCGTTTTAAAATTTGATAAAGTAGTAACTCGAACACTGTTCGATTATACTGTACAGGATTTGTACAGGAGATTCAACTACAGAAAAAGAGGGATGCTCATGTCGATACTTAAACAGCACTTAAAGCCTTATTGGGGCGTGTTTAGTCTTTCCATTTTAGCGACGGTTATTTCTGTTGCGTCTTCACTATGGCAACCAAAACTATTACAAGATGTTTTGGAAGGGATTATGAAAGGCGATCAAGATAAGGTACGTCAAATTGGAATTTATTTGATTGTAATTGCCGTGGTTGGTTTAATTGCGGGCGTGGTCAACACCATTACGTCGGCGATGACGGCGCAGGGAATGACTGCCGATATGCGGGAAACTACTTTCCGGAAGATACAGACTTTCTCATTTGCCAATATTGAAAAATTCTCAGTTGGGAATTTATCCGTGCGTTTGACCAATGATATGACCCAGGTTCAAAACGTCATTATGATGACGCTCCAAACGATTTTTAGAATCCCGATTTTATTTGTCGGCAGTTTCATCCTTGCGATGAATTCGATTCCGAGTTTATGGTGGATTATCGTGCTCTTAGTGATCTCGGTCTTCATCATTACATTCTTATCAATGGGTTCGATGGGGAAACGCTTCGGTGCCATCCAAAATTTAATCGATAAGATTAATAACCTCGCTAAAGAAAATTTAATGGGCACGCGGATTGTGAAGTCTTTTGTTCAAGAAGATAACGAAATCAGTCGCTTCTCAAAAACAAGCAATCAATTAGAACACCATACGACAATCGTCGGGATGCTTTTTTCTGTGATGATTCCAGCGTTCATGTTGGTGGCGAACTTAGCGGTTGTCGCATCAATCTATTTCGTTGGGAACTTAGTCGATACGGATCCAGAAGCGATTGCGGCGATTGCCTCATTTATGAATTACTTAATGCAAATCATGATGTCGATCATCATGGGCGGCATGATGATGATGATGGCATCTCGTGGGGCAGTTTCGTTGAAGCGACTCCAAGAAATTCTTTCAACAGAGCCTGATATCGTTTATCCAGATGTCCCTGATCAAGACTTAGCGGGGACGTTGGAATTCGATCACGTCAGCTTCCGTTATCCAGAAGACGATCGTAACACGTTAACAGATATTAATTTCAAAATTAACGCTGGTGAAATGATTGGGATTGTCGGCGCAACTGGGGCCGGTAAGTCAACGATGGCGCAATTGATTCCGCGCTTGTTCGATCCGACTGAAGGGCAGATTAAAATTGGCGGCGTGCCAATCAAAGATTTAAACGAACATAATTTACACAGCGCCGTTTCATTTGTCCTCCAAAAAGCGATTTTATTCTCCGGCACAATCGCCCAAAACTTGAAGCACGGGAAAAAAGATGCGGATGACGCCGATATGGACCGCGCAACGGGGATTGCCCAAGCCAAAGAGTTCATCGAAAAGCTTGCTGATCAATATGATGCAACCGTCGAAGAACGCAGTGCGAACTTCTCTGGTGGTCAAAAACAACGGCTCTCAATTTCACGGGGGGTAATCGGGCAACCGAAGATTCTGATTTTGGATGATAGTACCAGTGCCTTAGATGCCCGGTCTGAAAAATTAGTTAAAGAGGCGTTAGACCGTGAATTAGCTGGCACAACAACACTAATTATCGCGCAAAAGATTTCATCTGTGGTCAACGCGGATCGGATTTTAGTGTTAGATGAAGGTTGTTTAGTCGGTGTTGGTAACCATCATGAATTACTTGAAACCAGTGATGTCTATCGAGAAATCTTTGAAACGCAAAAAGGAAAGCGAGGATAACCAATGCGAGAATTTAACCGAGCAATGAAGTTCTTTTTCCATTATCTAAAGCGGTATAAACCTTCTTTTGCAATTATCCTCGTGATGACTGTGATTGCGACTTATCTTCAGGTGAAAGCACCCGAATATATCGGGGACGCGCTCAATGAGTTAGTCAAATATGCAACGAAATTTCAAATTTTAAAAGCCCAACATTTGCCAACCAGTGGGGCATCTAAAGACGCCTTCGTAGAGGTGATTGTATCGTTGATTTTATTCTACGTCTTTAGTTCAGCAGCGACGTTGGTATCAGGCGCGGTTTTCTCACGCGTTAACGCGTTATCAACCAACCGGATGCGGATTGGGTTATTCAATAAGCTCCAAAAAATGCAGATTAAATATTTCGACCGTCATTCAGATGGCGATATTCTCAGCCGCTTTACGAGTGACTTAGATAATATTTACAATGCGATGAATCAAGTGTTGAGCCAACTTGTATCAGGCACGGCGCTCTTAATTGGTTTATTGATTATGATGTTTAGAAAAGATGTGCAGCTCGCTTGGGTGACAATTGCTTCCGTCCCAATTTCATTCATCCTTGCTTGGATCATCATTAATAAAGCGCAAAAATACGTTAATGTGCAACAAGATGAAGTCGGGAAACTCAATGGCTACATTAACGAAAAAATCACGGGCCAAAAAGTGATTATTACTAACAGCCTTCAAGAAGAAACGATTGATGGCTTCATTGAACATAATGAAAATGTCCGCAAGGCGACTTTAAAAGGTCAGATTTATTCTGGGATGATCTTTCCGTTGATGCAAGGGATGTCGTTGGTGAATACCGCAATTGTGATTTCCTATGGTAGCTGGTTAGCGGTGAACGGTGACATTAAAAAGTCGATCGCTTTGGGATTAGTTGTAACATTCGTTCAATATTCACAACAATTCTATAACCAGATCGCACAACTTTCATCGAGTTACAGCATGATTCAATTGGCAATTACCGGTGCCCGCCGAGTGAATGAAGTGTTTGATGAAGACGATGAAGTGCGTCCAACCGACGGTGTGCAATTTGAGGGCATTGAACGCTCCGTGACCATGGAACATGTCGACTTTAGCTATTTACCAGGTAAGCAAATTTTGCATGATGTGAATATCGAAGTGGATAAGGGCCAAATGATTGCGTTGGTTGGTCCAACTGGTTCTGGGAAGACAACCGTCATGAACTTGATGAATCGGTTCTATGATGTTGATCAAGGCGCAGTCAAGATTGATGACATTGATATCCGTGAAATGGATTTGGATGCATTACGCTCGCACGTCGGCATCGTGTTGCAAGAATCCGTGCTTTTCTCAGGAACGATTCGCGACAACATTGTCTTCGGGAAACCCGATGCAACAGATGAAGAAGTGGTGGCAGCTGCCCAGCAAGCCCACATTCATGACTTCATCATGACGTTAGATGATGGTTATCAAACGGCTGTCAGTGAGGAAGATAACATCTTCAGTACCGGTCAGAAACAATTGATCAGTATCGCTCGGACGATTATCACCGATCCAGCGCTCTTAATTTTGGATGAAGCGACAAGTAACGTCGATACGGTGACTGAAAGTCATATCCAAAAAGCGATGGACAACGTTATCCAAGGCCGAACCAGTTTCGTGATTGCCCATCGTTTAAAGACGATTCTCAATGCGGATCGCATTATCGTCCTCAAAGACGGTCGCATCATCGAAGAAGGCAGTCACCAAGAATTACTAGACGAAAAAGGCTTCTACGCCGAACTGTACAACAATCAGTTTGTATTTGAATAGAGTGCGACAGCGAGCGTTTATATTTTGAGGACTAGCCTAGTCAGTCAAATGACCAATTTATTGGCCATTTAATTCAACCGGCAACTTGCCCAGTGCGCTGAGCGTCAATTGATGCGTTGCCCGCGAAATGGCGGTATAGAGGCGGTTGTGGCCGACAGTTGGCTCGGTATAATAGTCGTTGGCTAGATCGTACAACAAAACATTATCAAATTCTAACCCTTTAGCCAGCGTCAGCGGTAAAGTGAAGGCGCCGGTTTCGGGGAGGTTCGTTGTTTCTGTGGATAAGTGGTGGACATTTTTGAGGCCAGTCAACCGTTCGTCAAAATCACCAGCAGGTGTGATGATGGCTAAGGTCTGGTCAGTTGGTAGTTGGTCAATCTGAGCTTGGATTTGGGTGAGGTAGTCGTTAAAATCAGTCGCACAAATCGTCGTTGGCCGCTTGCCTGCTGGTTGAACGGCATGGACATCTGTTAAATCGGTGAATAGCTGACTAAATAACGTCGTGATTGCACCGGATGAGCGGTAACTTGTGCGCAGTGCCGCAGTTTGTAGTTGTGGAAAAATGGTGGGTAATTGTTCGAATTGTACTTTATGCGGGGTAATACTTTGATGCTGATCACTGAAAACCGTGAACTGTGCTTTGGGAAAAGTTGTTTAAAAAGAGATAACGTGCTTGCGTGATAGTCCTGCACTTCATCGATAAAGACCTGCTTAACGTTTGGGAAGACGTGATGCGTTAAATAAGCATAAATCTGAGCTGCAATAACAGCATCAATCGGTGTTTGACGGGCAATTATTTGATCAAAAGCAAGCCATTGATAACCGCTTAGCTGATCAGCTAAGTCTTGGTAATCATGACGGATCATTTTGCGTGCTAGCGGTGCTAGTGGTTCATCTTCGCGAATTAAGCGGTCGAATAAGCGCTGTTGCTCGGTTTCAGTGAGGCTTTCAAGTCGAGTTAAAGCATCTGCTGATTGGGCTTCATTTGTGATGCTTTCCTGTAGACAACTTGTGAGTTGTTGCTGAGTTGCTTGTATTCGTTTATCAAGCGGGGTATCCACTGGTGTTTTTAAGAAGAATTGGTAGCTTGTTGCGGCATCAATCGTCAGCGGTAAACCAGGGCTTAAAGATTGGAAATCGCTCGCCTGCAACGTTAATTGTGTGATGGTCAAAGTAGCTGGTTGATCAGCGATGGGGAGTGCGGCTAGATCAGAAGGTAACAATTGCGCCAATAGTTGTTGTAGGGTTAAGTTGACTGGTGTTTGTTCACCTAAGTCTGGTAAAACTTGGGCGATATAGTATTGAAATAGGCGATTAAGTGAAATCATCAGGACTTCGTTCAATGCGAGTTCTTTGCGTTGCCGATAGAGTAGATAGGCGATGCGTTGAAAAATGACCGATGTTTTACCACTGCCCGCAATCCCATCGATGAGTAAATGGTCAGTCGTTTGTTGCCGAATAATCGCGTTTTGTTCCTTTTGAATCGTCGTGGTAATGGCGCTCATTTGCGTTGTTTTGGCTTCTTTTAAAGTGGCTAATAACAAGGGATCTTCGATGGCAATCTGCGTATCAAAGAAATCGATTAGCTGATCAGCTTGAATTTGGAACTGGCGTCGTCGGTCGAGATTGACCGCAATGGCGCGACCGTTAGCTTGATAACTGGTGGGGCCGAATGTTTGCTGGTAATAAACATCGGCGATAGGTGAACGCCAATCGTAAATCACAGGATCGCCGGCTTAGTTTGTGAAGCTAGCTGAACCAAGGTAAAAATCTTCGGCGTCTATTTCCTCAGGAAAAGTCAGCGTGATTTTTGCAAAGTAGGGTTGCTCTAACAGCCGTAAGGTCTCATCATGACGTGCAACGAGCGAATCGGTTTTCAGGTTGAGCATATCGATTTCCTTGTTGATACTTTCTAAAGCAGCGAATGTATCAAGATTATCAGCGTATGAATCGAAATTGAGTTTGGCTTCACCGGTGATCTGCGCTTTGATGGTGTTGCCGTTTTTCTGGTTTTGCGATTGGGCATCATTGATGGCCGTCAAAGTGGTGGTTAATTGTTGATAAACAGTGGATAGATGCGCTTGTTCTTGATTGAAATCAGTCGTCATTCAAACAGCCCCTTTACAAAGTTGTTCCCCTAGTTTAGCAAGCACGTTCAAAAAAGGAGTGCGTCATCAACGGGTAGCTTCTGAGCATTTGCCTAACTTAGCGAATTGGCGCTGCAAGCACCGCTTTGCTAAGTGTAGCAAAGCACAGGAAGCTGTTGATGAAAGCACGTTCAAAAAGGAGCACTGACTGATAAGTCGGTGCTCCTTTTTGCGTTAGTCTGCTTTTATGATGGTTTCAATTAGATCAAAAAATCCAGCTGCATCAACGTCGTAGACGAGTTTAGCCGGACGTCCGTTTTTAGTTAAGAACGTGCGCCCGCCGGCAATTCCGTTTGGAATGACATCACATACAATGGCTTTTGTTTTAACGATTGTTGGATCAAGAAGGTAACAAGTTGTTAAAACGTCCCATAAATAATAAGTTGAATTAGTTTTGAAATGGACCAGTTGAGGAACAAAGGCGTAACAGGTGCCGATAAAGTCCATCATGGCATTGGCACGTTTGCTAGCCCAACGTTGGCGAATCGCCGGCGTTAAGGGAACATTATTCGTACTTTCGAGCCCGATTAATTCAATAGGGATTTGTGTATCGAAGACAGTTTTCACTGCTTCGGGATCCCAGAAGGCATTCCATTCAGCAGTACCATCAGAATCGGGTTCAGCAACGTTGCCTTGTTCAAGAAAAGAACCGCCCATCCAAAGAAGTTTAGCGATTTTATATTCGATGCTTGGATTGATGGCGAGTGCGCGTGCCAAGTCAGTTAATGGGCCGGTAAAGAGCAATGTGACGGGTTCGGTTGCTTGATTGAGTTTAGTGATTAGATCGAGATGTGCGGCTTCAGGACTCAGAGGCGTTTGAACGGTGCCACGTTCATTGAGCACGGGAAGTGCATCGACTGAGTAAGCGTCAGTTCGCCATTCTTTTGGAAAAGGATGGACTGCGCGTGAGTCAGAAGCGGCCACAGCTAACCGCGCTGATTGATCTGAAAACGTATCAATGATTTTACGACTCGCGCTAACGGCTGGTTCGACATATGAATCAGCGCCAATTACGCCGACGCCAAGTAGTTTGATTGTCGGCATTTGTAGGAGCAGAGTTAATGAAATCAAATCATCAACACCGCCATCATGATTAAAATAGACTTGTGTTTGCATGGTTCGCCTCCTGATTGTTCGTTATTTATCAATTAATATTAGCATTATCTATACTTCTTAGCAACAAATACAATATAAACGAACAATATTTTATAAAATGAAATCAATGTATTGATTTTATGTCGATAACGTGTTTATAATAAATTATCAAATTTATTGACGGAGGCTTATTTCATGAAAAAAAGTTTGGTCGTACTTTTCTCGACAGTCCTTGTATTAGGTGGCGTGTTAGCCGGGTGCGGGAGTCAAAAGACAGCATCAAAGAAAGCAACGCACACAGCCGCTTTAGTCACTGATGGTGGTGGGATTGATGATAAATCTTTTAACCAATCTGCCTGGGAAGGTTTGGAAAAATGGGGTGCTAGTCATGATCTTAAAAAAGGGGTCAATGGTTACAATTACGCACAATCGAGTTCTGATGCGGACTTTTTCCCGAACATTAATAAGTTAATCAAGGCAAAATACCAAACGATTTTTGCGATTGGCTATAAGTTAGATAACGCGGTCAGCCAATCTGCAAAGAATAATCCAAATGTTAACTTTGCAATCATCGATTCAAACGTTAAGAATCGGAAAAACGTCGCGTCCGTCAATTTTAAAACAGAACAATCATCATTCCTAGCCGGGGTTGCCGCTGCGAAAACCACTAAGACGAATAAAGTCGGCTTTGTCGGTGGAATTGATAGTGCCGTCGTGAAAACATTCGAAGCTGGTTTTAAACAAGGGGTGAAAGCCGTTAACCCAGCAATCACCGTTGATGTGAAATATGCTGGTTCATTTACGAAAGCCGATGTCGGCCAATCATTGGCAACCGCGATGTACAACAACGGCGCGGATGTTATTTATCACGCTGCTGGTGGCACTGGCGCTGGCGTCTTTACCGCTGCTAAGAACATTTCTAAGGGTGGTCAAAAAGTCTGGGTGATTGGTGTTGATCAAGATCAAAAAGCCGATGGGAAATATGATGGTGGCAACGTCACATTAGCATCTGCCGTTAAACAAGTTGGCACAGCAGTGGAAGATCTTGCTAACCAAGCTAAGAATGATAAATTCCCTGGTGGCAAAACCGTCACATATGATTTGAAAGACAAAGGCGTTGCCTTAGTGAACGACAATGCTTCCCCTGAAACATGGCAAGCAGTCAAAGAATATCAACAAAAAATTGAAGCAGGCACCATTAAAGTTGCTGCAGAATAACGACTATTGAATGCTAAAGGATGGCAGCAGTTATCAGCCATCCTTTTTGTATGCTTAATGAATGGAGCGTAAAAATGGCAAAAACTGTGATAGAAATGCAGCACATTACAAAACGGTTCGGCGCCTTTACCGCCAATGATGATATTTCATTAACCTTGCAACAGGGTGAAATCCTTGCCTTGCTTGGTGAAAATGGTGCGGGGAAATCAACCCTGATGGGTGTTTTGACCGGACAATTAAAGCCGACTGCGGGGCAATTACTGGTGAACGGACAAGCAGTGACCTTAAATGGCCCTCGACATGCAAAAGCCCTCGGGATTGGGATGGTACACCAACATTTCATGTTAATTCCGGCTTTTACGGTCTTAGAAAACATTATCCTGGGTGACGAACCAACTAAACAGGGCCGGATTGACTATGCAACGGCGCGGCAAAAGGTCACGGCTTTAGTCGATAAATACCAACTGGCGCTCGACCTTGATCGAAAAATCGCTGATATTTCGGTCGGGATGCAACAGCGGGTTGAGATTATCAAGGCACTTTACCGAGAAGCAACGACATTGATTTTTGATGAACCGACTGCAGCTTTGACACCGAATGAAATTCAAGCCTTGCTTGCCATTTTTGAGAAGTTAAAGGCGGAAGGGAAGTCGTTGATTTTTATCACGCATAAACTAAAGGAAATTAAACAAGTTGCTGATCGGTGCGTCGTGATTCGTGCCGGACGTGTGATTGATACGGTACTAGTCGCACAAACGGATCCGACAAAATTAGCGGAAATGATGGTTGGCCGTCCGCAACAAGCCCCCACACCGAAAATGGCTAATCAAGGCGCTGTGATGCTATCGGTGGAACGTGTCGTTGCTCGTGTTGCTAAACGCACTGTTCTAGATGATCTGGGATTGACCGTGCATGCGGGAGAAATTGTTGGAATTGCTGGGATTGATGGCAACGGGCAGAGTGAGTTAATTCAGGTTTTAACCGGACAATTAAAACCGCAGTCTGGAAAAATTGAATTAGGAAGTCAGTCATTATTGAAACGGACACCACGCCAAATTAGTGAACAAAGCTTAGGGTGCATTCCAGAAGATCGCCAGAATATCGGTTTGATTTTGCCACTGTCGATTGCTGAAAATTTAGCGCTGAAGGATTATTACCATCAACCGTATAGTCATCTAGGCTGGCTTAATTATCGGGTGATCAATCAAACGGCGCAGAAACTGATTAAACGATTCGACATTCGGACGCAATCTGAACAAACGCTTGCCGGAGAACTTTCAGGTGGCAATCAGCAAAAAGTGGTGGTTGCGCGCGAAATCGCCAAACAACCAAAAGTCTTAATTGCTGCCAATCCGACCCGCGGTGTTGATGTAGGTGCGATTGAATACATTCATCAGAGCTTGATTGAACAACGGAACCAAGGCTGTGGGATTTTACTTGTTAGTTTTGAATTAGATGAAATTTTAAAGTTAGCTGACCGAGTACTTGTAATGCACGCCGGTCAAATTGTTGGTGAAGTTGATCCACAAACCACAACGAGTCAGACGCTCGGATTATTAATGGCCGGGCAACAACCAGTAGGAGGGCGAGACGAGTGAATAAACAACAATCTTCAGGATTAATCATTGCAATCCTATCCGTTGTGGCGGGACTGTTAGTGGGCGGAGTTGTGATGTTGGTTTTTGGATATTCGCCTATTCAAAATTACAGTAACCTCTTTAATGGCGCATTCGGCGATATCTATTCGATTGGCGAGACATTACGCAATGCGACTCCGTTAATTTTGACAGCCCTTGGCTTTTCAATTGCGAGCAAAGCCGGCTTTTTCAATATTGGTGGGTCGGGTCAGCTATTAGTGGGCTGGTTTGGCGCGATTGTCTTTGCACTCCACTTTAAAAATTTAGCGGAGATTCTCTTGATTCTTGGCGCGATTTTAGCGGGGATGCTGCTCGGTGGCTTTTGGTCTTGGTTGGCCGGTTTTTTACGGGCATACTTTGGGACCAGTGAAGTGATCACAACCATCATGTTGAACTACATCGCATTGTATTTCGTCAATTTTGCGATTAAACGTTGGTTGGCGCCAAAAGGCAGCGACTCATCGGCCAACATTGTCCCTAAAGCAAGCTTGCGGACCCCTTTTTTGGAACAGATTACCAATCACTCAACGTTTCACTGGGGCTTTTTCATCGCGTTAGTCTTGGTGATTGTGATGTGGTGGTATTTGAAACGGTCGAAGACTGGATTTGAAATTAAGGCAGTTGGATTGAACGAACAAGCTGCACGTTACGCGGGGATGAATACGAAACAAACGATTATGTGGGCAATGCTATTATCTGGACTACTAGCTGGGTTAGCGGGGGCTGTCGATGGTCTAGGGAATTATCAAAATATCTCCGTTTCAAATGCCTTACCAGATATCGGCTTTAATGGAATGGCGGTCGCGTTATTAGCGAATGGGCATCCAATCGGGATTATCTTTGCGGCGATTTTATTCTCTGCTTTACAGATTGGTGGCTTAAGCATTTCCGTCTACTCAACAACTCCGACAGAAATCGTCAATATCGTGATTGCATCGATTATCTTCTTCGTGGGTGTGCGCTTCTTATTTGAACAATTACTCAATCACCGCTTACTGAAAAAACACGCGTTGATGAAAGAGAGGCTTGAAAAATAATGACAATCACAATGATTTTAATGACGATTTGTGCGACCACGTTAGTTTACGCGGCGCCATTGATTTTTACAGCCTTGGGTGGTGCTTTTTCAGAGCATAGCGGTGTGATTAATGTTGGTTTAGAAGGGATCATGATTGTTGGGGCTTTCAGCAGTGCCGTCTTTACCCTTCAATTTAGTACGGTTTTTGGCGGATTGACGCCGTGGATTGCCTTATTGGTTGGTGGACTGTTTGGTGCACTGTTCTCCTTATTACATGCTTTAGCGACCGTAACATTGCGCGCTAATCACATTATTAGTGGGACGGTGTTAAACCTATTGGCGCCTGCATTGTGTGTCTTCTTAACCCGTGTGCTGTATAGCGGTAAGGGGCAAACGCCGGTGATTAATCAAAGCATCGGTAACTTCACATTCCCCGGCTTGGCCCAAATTCCAGTGATTGGCCCCATTTTATTTACGAAGACGTCGTTAGTGGCTTACGCTGCGGTTTTGGTCGGCATTATCAGTTGGTATGTGCTGTATAAAACACGATTTGGGCTGCGCTTGCGGTCAGTCGGTGAAAATCCAGCGGCAGCCGATACACTGGGCATCAATGTGAGTCGTTACCGGTATATCGGGGTCATGTTGTCTGGTTTGTTAGGCGGCATTGGTGGCGCGGTGATGGCGCAGTCGATTACGTTAAACTTCAGCGTAGCGACGATTTCAGGTCAGGGCTTCATGGCATTGGCGGCGATGATTTTTGGTAAGTGGCATCCAATTGGCGCGACAGGTGCATCGATTTTCTTCGGACTCGCACAAAGTTTGCCGATTATCGGCGGCTACATCCCAATACTGGCCGGTGTGAATAGTGTCTGGTTCCAGATTGCACCATACGCGATTACGATTATTATTCTGGTGATTTTCTTGGGCAAGGCCGTCGCACCAGCAGCGGATGGCGAAAATTATATTAAGAGTCATTAAAAGATCATTCAAAAAGGCGAACACAATTGCTTGTGTTCGCCTTTTTAGGCTAATCCTCAGCGGATAACCATTTGCAGTCGCACGCTATTCTAAGTAGTCCTCTTTTAATTGTTTGATTTCTTCTGGTTTGAGGGCCATTGCCTTTGATAGGTAGTTTTCGATGTTGCCGTATTCTTGATTAATCGTGTCGCGGACAAGTTCTAGATTAGCCTGTGTAATGCTCTTAGCGTTCATTGAAGCGACCTGGCTATCGTTACTTGAAATTCGGGTTGGGGTTGCTGAGCTGAGGCCTAGGACCTCATTTGAGAGGACATAGTCGGCAACGATTGTTTTCCAGTCGACGCCGAGAGCACTTAGAATTAAAAAAGTTGCGACACCAGTGCGATCTTTACCGGCTGAGCAATGGTAAAGGACTGCACCGTTTGTATCGTGATTATTTAATAGTACGGTAAATAAATCGCGATAAGCTGCTTGAGCATGGGAGTCGGTGACCAATTGTTGGTACATCCGGCCCATACTTGATCGTTCGGGAGTAGCAGCTTCTTTTTTACCAAAAAGCCGCATTAGGCCTTTTTTGGCTGGCTTTTTAGGGGTATCGGCTTGGTCAGTGAATGGAAATACCGAAAGACGATGGTAGGTTAGTTGGTTGTCATCAAATGGGTCGGGGGCGACCTTGATTTCATGACGTGAACGGAAATCGACATCGTAAGCAACACCGTAATTTAAGAGATCCTCAATATCAGTTGCGGTTAGCGCGTTCAAACTACCTGAACGTAATAATTTGTGCCATTTAACGGACTTGCCATCAACCGTTTGGTAACCGCCTAATTCGCGTAGGTTATAACTTCGTGTTAAATCTAGAACCCGTTGTTGTTCTTGCATGCCAATCCATCCTTTATAATCAGTTATTTCTATTGTATAACGAAGCTGGGTGGTGTGCACCCTTATTTTAAATGTTCGTGATTCATTCGTACACGATATTGATGAAAATGAATTTTCAATAAGAGTTTATTGACGTTTGCAGAAAAATCTGCTAATATTTTATCAAATTTTAAACTGGTTATCGATTAAAGATAATACGAACAATCGATGGGTCGGCGGTTAATTTAGTTCACAAATTGGAGGAAGATTATGTCTGCATGGGAATCAAAGTTTACAAAAAAAGGGTTTACGTTCGATGATGTTTTATTAATACCTGCGGAGAGTCATGTACTCCCCAACGAAGTCGATTTAGGGGTGCAACTTGCAAAGAATATCAAGTTAAACACACCAATTATGAGTGCTAGCATGGATACCGTTACGGAAGCACCCATGGCAATCGCTATGGCGCGTCAAGGTGGTTTAGGCGTGATTCATAAGAATATGAGTATTGAACGTCAAGCAGATGAAGTCTTGAAGGTTAAACGTTCAGAAAATGGCGTTATTATTGATCCATTTTATTTAACAGCGGATAAACCCGTTAGTGCTGCTGAAGATTTGATGCGTAAATATCGTATTAGTGGTGTCCCAATCGTTTCAAATCTCGATGATCTAAAATTAGTCGGCATTATTACGAACCGTGATTTACGTTTTATCTCTGATTTCTCTGCTGAAATCGGAACCGTGATGACGCACGAAGCACTTGTAACCGCACCTGTCGGCACTTCTTTAGAAGAAGCTGAACAAATCCTCCAACAAAACAGAATTGAAAAGTTACCTTTAGTTGGTGATGACGGTCGCTTAGCCGGATTAATCACAATTAAGGATATTGAAAAAGTGCAAGAATTCCCGAATGCGGCTAAGGATCAATATGGTCGCTTATTAGTTGCTGCCGCTGTTGGCGTCACAAGCGATACTTTTGAACGGGCTGCAGCCTTATTGAAAGCAGGGGCTGATGCGATCATTATCGATACTGCGCATGGTCATTCAGCTGGTGTGTTACGTAAGATTAGTGAAATTCGCGAACGCTTCCCTGAAGCAACCTTGATTGCTGGGAATGTCGCAACTGCAGAAGGCACAAAAGCCTTGTATGATGCTGGGGTTGATGTCGTTAAAGTGGGGATTGGCCCTGGTTCAATCTGTACAACTCGGATTGTGGCTGGTGTCGGTGTACCACAATTAACAGCCATCTACGATGCTGCCAGTGTTGCCCGCGAATATGGCAAAACCATCATTGCTGATGGTGGGATTAAATATTCTGGGGACATCGTTAAAGCTCTTGCAGCCGGTGGAAACGTTGTGATGCTTGGTAGTATGTTAGCTGGGACTGACGAAGCACCTGGCGAATTTGAAATCTATCAAGGACGTCGTTTCAAAACATACCGTGGGATGGGCAGCTTGGCTGCTATGTCGCATGGTTCATCAGACCGTTACTTCCAAAGTGGTGTGAATGAAGCCAACAAGTTAGTCCCAGAAGGCATCGAAGGTCGTGTGGCTGCCAAAGGCGCACTCGGCGATGTAATTTACCAATTACTTGGTGGCTTACGTTCAGGGATGGGCTACGTTGGTGCTGCTAATTTACAGGACCTACAAGATAATGCACAATTTGTCCAAATCTCAAATGCTGGTTTGACAGAATCACATCCACATGATGTGCAAATTACCAAAGAAGCACCTAACTATTCAGCACGTTAATTCAAATCATTTCTATCAGGGTTTAAGTCGAGCGTTTTGCACGACTTAAATCCTTTTTTTGTGGTTAAATGATGGGGAGGATTTAAAGAATTCTTTAACCCTAAGTAGAAGATAGTTTGTTACAATGAAAGCGAATCATGCAAAATGATGTTAAATTAAACGAGGTAACGATTATGAAAATTCTAATTGTAGACGATGATAAAGAAATTGTTGAATTATTAAGTATTTATGTTAAAAACGAAGATTACGAACCCATTCAAGCCTTCACGGGTAAAGAAGCCCTGACTAAAATTGCCACGAATCCCGATATTGATTTGATGATCTTGGATATTATGATGCCGAATATGAGTGGTATCGAAGTCATTAAGGCGGTCCGTAAGGATTCACAAGTGCCCATTATTGTGGTGTCTGCCAAGACAACTGATATGGACAAGATTCAAGGCCTCCTAACCGGTGCAGATGACTACGTTTCAAAACCATTCAATCCATTAGAAGTGATGGCGCGGGTGAAGTCATTGTTACGGCGGAGCCAACAACAAGTGGCCAACGAAGTGCCGGATGTCTTAGAAGTTGGTCCGCTTATCATTAAGCGCGACTCACATGAAGTGACGACGATTAATAACAAGCAAATCCAACTCACCGCACTTGAATTTGGGATTTTATACTTACTTGCCAGTCACCCCAACCGGGTCTTTTCAGCGGACGATATTTTTGAACGGGTCTGGAAACAAGAAAGTATCGTCTCTGCCAAGACGGTCATGGTCCATGTAAGTCATTTGCGCGACAAAATTGAAGAAGCAACCGATGGTGAAAAAGTGATTGAAACCGTCTGGGGTGTTGGGTATAAGGTAGAAGTTTAATGGCTGACTATCAAGGAGAAAAGAACCTGCAAAAAGTGGCACTAACCGCTAAGGAAAAGAGCGAACTCTTTGCCGAGGGTATCATCACGGTTATTTTGTTATTACTATTAAATTTATCAATCATGGTGCTGTTACAACAGGCGATTGTGAATAATCCGCAACTAAGCGGCGGCGTATGGATGATTAAAAACGCCATTACAATTGGTCCGAATGAATGGCATATTTGGAGTTGGCAAAATTGGTTTGTCATCTTGATGGGGGTTGCCGATGTGTTAGTCGTCTATTGGCGGCTTATTCGGCGTTACCATCAAATGCAGATGTGGCACGTGATTGGTGAGTTGCATTACATTGCCGATGGTCATTTGGACCACCGGATTAATTTGCGTGTCAACCGTGATTTGCAACGCGTGATCGATAGTGTGAACACGCTGGTTGATAGTACTGTGCGTTCAATGGAAGAAGAACGCAAGATTGAAAAGAGTAAGGACGAATTGATTACCAATGTCAGTCATGATTTGCGGACGCCGCTGACTTCAATCATCGGATATCTTGGTTTAATTGAAGATAATCAGTATCAAACCAAGGAAGAACTAACCAAATATACGCATACCGCTTTCGTGAAGGCGCAACAAATGAAGGTCTTAGTCGAGGATTTATTTGAATACACGAAGGTGCGGCAAACATCGACCCCCATTACCAAGACAACGTTTGATATGGAGCAGATGTTAGATCAATTAGCGGCCAGTTTTGAGTTAGAAGCGAATAAGAAGGGGATGCAGATTAATGTAACTTGTAATCCTGCACCACTGATGATGGAAGCCGATACTGAAAAGCTTGGTCGAGTCTTCAATAATTTAATTGCTAATGCTTTGAAATATGGCAAGGGTGGCAAACAAATTACGTTGGCGGCTGAAAAAATCGGTCAAGAGGCGATTATTAAAGTGTCAAATGATGGTCAACAAATTCCAAGTGATTCATTGAACCAACTCTTTGACCGCTTTTATCGCGTTGAAGCATCGCGTTCACAAGAAACAGGTGGCACTGGACTTGGGTTAGCAATTACCCAAAGTATTGTCGCGTTACATGGCGGTTATATTTATGCTGATTCGACGCCAGAATTAACCAGTTTTGTGATACACTTACCTTTGAAGTTAGGTCGGCGGATTGATCCTCAAACTGCTGGCGCAAAATCAGTTAAGGAGTAATGTTGTGTTTAAAAAATTAGTACAATATGTAATGGTCGGCCTATTGGTAATTGCACCCGTGGGCGGTCTTTTGAGTGCCCAGACTACCAAAGTCGCAGCGGCAAGTACGCCGGTGAGTTTGCCGACCGCCCCTCAAATCGATGCGAGTGCAGCAATTGCGCTCGACCCAGCAACTGGACAAGTCTTATACGAACAAAATGCGGATCAGGCGTTGCCAATCGCTTCGATGACAAAGATGATTACAGCCTACATCGTGTTAGCGCAAATTAAGCAAGGTAAGTTAACGTGGGAACAAACGGTGAAGCCCGATGATCTCATTTATCAATTGAGTCAAAATAAGGATTTAACGAATGTGCCTCTACAAGCGGACGGACAATATACCGTCAAGGCACTTTTCCAAGCCATGATGGTCGCTTCGGCGAATGATGCAGCTATGATGCTCGCCAACCAAGTGGCCGGTTCACAAAAGGATTTTGTCGATTTAATGCGGCAAAAAGTGGCGGATTGGGGCATTCAAGACGCACAACTTTATTCAGTGTCCGGCTTGAACAATGAATTCCTCGGCGCTGAAGTTTATCCAGACAGTCCGGCTGATGCTGAAAATGAAATGAGTGCGGCAGATGTCGCACTTGTAGCGCAAAAGTTGTTGGCTGATTATCCTGAAATTCTTGAAACAACCAAGCAAGCGCATTTTACATTTGGCGCCCAAACAAGTGATGAAACGGCCATGTCAACGTGGAACTTAATGTTACCTGGCGAAAATAATGCACCGCAAGACTACGTGGTCGATGGTTTAAAAACTGGGACAACGGACAAAGCAGGCGATTGTTTTACCGGAACTGCGACGAAAGATGGGCAACGGATTCTAACAGTGGTGATGCATGCCAATGGTGAAGATACAGGTCGGCGGTTCATTGAGACCAACAAGCTAATGCAATATGTCTTCGATGGTTGGGAACAAAAACAATTAGCACAAGCCAATCAGAGTCTCGCACCTTATAAGACAGCGACGGTTAAATATGGTCGCCAAAAGACAGTGCAATTGATTACGAACAAAGCTATTTCAATGTGGGTGCCAAAAGGAACCACAGCAGCCAACATTGACTGGCATTACCAAGCAGTCAAAGGTGGTGCAAAACGCCAATTGGAAGCACCTATTAAAAAGAATGTGCAAATTGGTCAAGTGATGCCCCAATTGAACGGTGTCACTACGCGGTATATCGGACAAGCGCCACAATCACAATTACGCACTAAAACGGCGGACCCCAAAGCCAATTTATTTGTTTTAATCGGTGAAGGGATCAAAGAATTTTTCACGAACCTATTTTAGTTGGAATCGAAACGCGACACTTAACGGTGGCGCGTTTTTTTATGGCTACGATTATAAGCCGGTTCAAGCGCAGCATGATTAAATCGTGCTATAATTAAAACAATTCACAAGGATTTTGAGGAGGACGAAAATGGCTTTAACATTAGATGCATGTACGTTAATTCTAAAAGAGCATCATTTATTGAAAAGTGTGGCGCTTAATGGTGACCCGACTTTAAATATGACCGGAATCGCGTATGATTCACGGCAGGTAACTGAGGACACGCTCTTTTTCTGTAAAGGGAATTTTCGTCCCGTCTATTTAACAAATGCAAAAGAATTAGGGGCCGTAACATATGTTGCCGAACAAGCGATTGTTGAAGGCAACGGGATGAACGCCTTAATCGTCACGAACGTCCAAAAAGCGATGGCGGTTTTATCAGCGGCTTTTTATGATTACCCACAAGATGATTTATTTATCGTGGCTTACACTGGGACCAAAGGCAAGACAACTGCGGCCTACTTTACTCAATCGATTTTACAAGCGACGACCCGTCAAAAAACAGCATTATTTTCAACAATTGATCGTGTCTTAGGGCCTAAACCAGAAGATCGCTTCAAATCGAATTTAACGACACCAGAAAGTTTGGATTTATTCCGCGACATGCGCAAAGCAGTTGAAAACGGGATGACGCACTTAGTGATGGAAGTTTCGTCACAGGCGTATAAGAAAAACCGAGTGTACGGCTTAACGTTCGATGTTGGCTTCTTCCTAAACATTTCGCCTGATCACGTCGGACCAAATGAACATCCTAATTTTGAAGATTATTTACACTGCAAATTACAATTATTGGTCAACTCACGACACTGTGTGATTAACGCGCAAACGCAATATTTTGCGGATGTGTATGCTGCAGCAACTACGACGACTGCTCCGGAATCAATTTACTTATTTGCCGAAACGGATTATCAACCTACAATTCCGGTGGCGGTTGATTTCCGCTTTGAAAATCTAGAAACGGGCTTAGCAGAAAGTCGGTTTAAAGTTACCGCGGCTTCTGAACGAGCCATTCAGCTTGGTGTTTCTGGTGATTACCAATTGCGTTTAATTGGGGATTTCAATGAAAGTAACGCGACAGCTGCAGTGATTGGTGCCGGTTTGGCAGGGGCGGATTTAATCGCAGCTCAACAAGGGATTCGCGACTTGCAGATTCCAGGACGGATGGAAACCTTAGCCGTTCCAGGACATGGTCAAGTATATGTTGATTACGCGCATAATTATGCCAGCATGAAGGCGCTCTTGAGTTTCTTGCAAAAGGAATACAATCAACCACGCCTACTAGTTGTTGTCGGTAGTCCTGGCGATAAAGGTGTTTCTAGACGTGCTGGGTTTGCGCAAGTCCTTAATGAATATGCAGATCGGGCCATTTTGACGACTGATGATCCAGGATTTGAAGATCCAGCAGCCATTGCCGCTGAAATTTTGGCCGGGATTGACCAGGATAAGGTGACAACCACCATCGAAATTGATCGTCCAACAGCGATTGAACAGGCGATTACGGAAAGTAAACCGGGCGAAATTGTTGTCTTAGCGGCTAAAGGGGCCGATGCTTATCAGAAAGTACGCGGGGTCGATACACCATATCCAACTGATATGGTGATTGCCAAGCAAGTGGCTGCTAAGTTAAGCTAATCAGCGTGTTTCTTAAAGATTTTTAAATCAGATATGGATTTAATTGCTATTCTGAGGTGTGTCTCGTAGAATAAAGATGAATCAATAGGAGTTGGAGGGGTTATTATGAAAAAGATGGTTACAGTTAGTACAGTTTTGGTATCAGGACTACTATTATTAGGGGCTTGTGGTCAAAGTAGTACGGCAAATCAAGATGCTGATGCCAAGCAAAGTTCAACCACGGCTAGTCTCAAAGCACGTGAAAGTAGCGTTGCAAAACGCGAAAGTGAACTTTCAAGTAGTGCAAGCCAATTAAAAGCGAGCTCCAAAGCGGCGATGGCATCTTCAACTAAAGTAGAGTCCCCACAAGCAAGTTCATCAACTGCAAGTGTTGCTGAATCATCATCAACTGCTACAACGGCAAGTAGCAGTAGTCAATCTGCGAGCCAATCTAGCAGCAGTGCAACAACGACTACCACGACACCACAACAAACAACTGCCGTAGATGGCAACCAAGCGATTAAATTGGTGGTTCAACAAGTTGGCTCACAATTTGGTCAAACCGCATCGTATTTGAATAATGGCTTAATCACACGCGGTGGACAACAAGGCTATCTCATTAATACTTACGTACCAAACGAAGATCAACCACGGGCAGGTTATTTTGTTGTCCAAGCAACAGGTGCAGTGGAACAAATCTGGTAATTAAAGAGTGTGGCGTAAGTCGGGATGCTCCGAGGATTAACACAGAGCGTGAATAATTGTAGTAATTGTTTGCGACTCAGGGTTAACCGGAGGAGAATGACTTACAGAACACGTTTAAAGTTCAACAATTCAAAAAAGGGGTTAGGGCAAAAGCAATCTTTGTCCCAATCCCTTTTTAAGTGTTTTCAGAAAAATGATTGACAATTAGTGAGACTCGTGTAAAATATTTTTAATAAAACGTAATAATTACGATTTAGAAAAGAGGAGAAAAAGATGCGTAAAAAAGGTTTGGAAATCATGGGGGGAATCTTACTGCTAATGCTATTAGTGGCTGGTTGTGGTCAGAGTACGAAAAAGGCGAGTGGGATTCAAGTTGTATCATCACTCGATTTTTATGGTGAGGCCGCACAAGCGGTTTTAGGTAATCAAGGTCACGTGACGTCGATTATCAATAGTCCCAGTTTAGATCCACATTCATACGAAGCAACAACCAATGATGCTAAACTCGTGGCTAAAGCGGATGTTGTGATTCAAAACGGGCTTGGTTACGACAGCTGGTTAAACAAAGTCGTTAAGAGTGCCCAACCAGATGACCAAACTGTGTTGACAGTCAGTCAATTAATGAAACAATCTAATGGCGCTAACGAACATTTATGGTATGATTTAAAGACGATGCCAACATTGACCAAGCGATTAGTGACTGAATTTAGCAAGCGCGATCCGAAACATAAGGCAACGTATCAGCAAAATGGTGCGGTGTATCTTAAAAAGTTAGCTTCGTTAGACGCACAACTCCAACAACTAAAGGCGCAGGCCAGAGGAAAACAAGTGGCTGTTAGTGAACCCGTTTTTGACTATGCATTGGCTGAAATGGGTTACAAAGTCGCTAACCAACACTTTGCCAAAGCAATTGAAGATGGGACCGATCCATCACCAAAAGATATTACAACGATGCGGGATTTAATTAAAACCCATCAGATTGCCTTTTTAGTGATTAATAAGCAAGAAGAAAGTCCCATTATTAAACAAATGCACGAACTAGCGGATAAAGAAGGGGTGCCAGTTGTACAAGTAACTGAAACACTACCCGCTAAAAAAACATATTTAACATGGATGCAACAGCAATTTGATGCAGTTAGAAAGGCTCAGGATTCAAAATGACAGAATTAGTGAATGCACAACATTTAGGGCTTGCCTTTAGTAATCGACAAGTACTAAAAGATCTCAGTTTTACGATCGAACGTGGTAGCATGACGAGTTTAATCGGTCCAAACGGGGTTGGTAAAACAACTTTGGTGCGCCTATTAATCGGTAATTTACAACCGACAGAAGGACAACTCGTTTTTAACCCGGATAAGCAAAAGCTAAACATCGGTTATGTGCCACAGTTTAGAAATTTAGAAGCTGAATATCCGTTGTCCATTCGTAGTTTTGTGAGTTTGAATCAACTTGATAGCCACTTACCGTGGAAATCGCGCAAAGAACGCCAAGCGCTTGATCAAATTTTAGAACAGACCCATCTAACCGCGTTGCAAAAGACGACCGTGGGGAATGCTTCTGGTGGTGAAAAGCAAAAGGCGTATTTAGCCCAAGCATTAATCAGTAAACCAGACTTGTTGATTTTAGACGAATCGACAGCGAGTTTGGATATTGAAACTAAAGAAGAAGTGATGGCCTTGGTTGCAGAGTTGAACCGGGAACATGGTTTGACGGTTATTTTTGTGACCCACGATTTAGAATTGGCCCGGAAATACACGGATCAATACCTATTTTTAAAACGAGGTCAATATGAAGCCGGACCAATGAGTCAGTTGGATCCCAATTTGGAATTAGATTAAAGCGGAGGATAAGCGAGTGTTAACTTTTGATTTTATGCGGCATGCCTTTGTCGCCAGTACTTTTATCGCAATTACCTGCGGTTTAATCGGGGTATTTGTTGTTGCGCGGAACATGTCATTTCTAGCGCATACCCTATCTGAAATTGGATTTGCCGGAGCCTCATTTGGGGTTTTCATGGGAATTGCACCATTGAATGGGATGTTATTGTTCACGTTACTCAGTTCAATCACGATTGGTCAGATGAGTGCCAAAGAATCACGGCGAGAAGCGTCGATTAGTGCGATTTCAAGTCTGTTTGTCGGTTTTGGGATTCTCTTTTTATCCCTTTCAAACCGAAATGCTAGTTATGCTACCAATATTTTATTTGGTTCGATTATTGGCATTAGCTTAGCAGATGTTTATCAATTAATCATCTTATCTGGGGCAATTATGATTGGGCTGTTGATCTTTTACCGGTACTTGGTATTTGATTCATATGATCCGATTGGCGCTCAAGCACAAGGTTTAAAGACCAACTTACTATCGATTTATTTCTTAATTTTATTGGCCGTCAGTGTCAGCATTGCTGCTCAGATTGTTGGGTCATTACTAGTATTCATCTTAGTGACGATTCCGGCGTTCATTGCTAAATATTTAGCGAAGAGCGTACCTGGAATGTTAGTAATCTCGGTTACCGCAGCGTTATTAGGGGTTTGGCTCGGGTTATGGCTTGGTTATCTAACGAACTGGCCAGTAACCTTCTTCATCGCCACGATTGAGTTTGGCTTTTACTTTATTGCATTGTTATATCATCGACGAATCAGCCGTTAAAAAAAGTTAACTGCGAAAAAATTTAGAAAGCATTCTATTCGTTTTTCTCGAATGGAATGCTATTTATTTGGCATTTACAAAGAAAACGCTTTTACAAAATGCTGTTTTGTAGGTACAATGTAATTAAACTTTTTTCAGAGGTGTTAGTAATGAGATTAGTACAACAATCTAGTTTGAGGCATCAACAGGTTCAAAAAATGATGTTGTCCCAGAGTATGCAACAATCAGTCATGATGTTACAACAGGACAACCTCAGTTTGCTAACATTTCTTAAAGAGAAAAGCATGGAAAATCCATTATTTGAGGTGCGTTCAAACATTGAGCGTTATTATGAAACAAGATTGATGAAAGAAAATTATCAAATTAAAGACGATTCCGAGTCGTTATTTGATGCGTTATTGACACAAGTAAGTCTGATTAATTGTGATGAGCATACGCGAAGTGTCGTTAGATATTTAATTCAACAACTTGATTCTAATGGTTATCTTGAATGTGACGAGCAAGAATTGATGGCAACCCTAGCGATAACGAAAGTGCAGTTTGATGATGGGTTGAAATTATTACAAAGTTTGGAGCCAATCGGTATTGGAGCACGCTCATTGCAAGAGAGTTTATTGATTCAACTGGCGGATAAACAGGATAATCAAACTGCAAAAAGAATACTGATAAAATGTTATTCCGAATTAATTAATAAGGAATGGGAAAAAATTCAGAAAAAGTTAAAGTTGAGTCAGCAAAATGTATTACAAGGTCTTCGCTTGATTCAGCAGTTAACACCGTATCCAGCCCAACAATATCAACAAGTAAGTACACCGTATATAGTACCTGAACTGATTGTTAAACGAGATGGACAAGCACTGAGTGTTCATCTAAATCAGGCTGGAAAAATACGGCTTATTTTTGATAATGAATCATACGAGCAAATTGTTAAAGATAATCACCAAGAAGTGAATGAGTATTTATATTTGAAGCAGCGCGAATACCAAGAATTAGAGGCTAGCCTAAAAAGACGTGGCGCGACGATTGAGCTAGTTGGGCGAAGTATCGTTGAAAGACAACATGCCTTTTTTACTCAGCAAAGTACGGTGCTTAAGCCGCTATTGCTAAAAGATTTAGCGAATAAATTAGAATTAAGTGAATCGACGATTAGTCGTGCGATTCGAGGAAAGTATGTACAAACGGAATTTGGGATATTTGAGTTATCTCGCTTTTTCGCTAAGAAGAGTTACGCAGCCAATCAAGTTAACGCGAATCTATCTGTTGATCAAGTTTTAATGTTGATTAGGACGTTGATTGAAGAAGAGGATAGTTCAAAACCGTTGAGTGATGAACGGCTCGTTCAGCTGTTAGCAGAGCGTCAGTTGGTGCTTGCGCGACGAACCGTTGCTAAATATAGAAAGCAATTGGGCATTCCGAATGCACATGGGCGTAAATTACTTAAGTTGGATGGAGGCGCGATATGAGTAATGTTGAAAAAGTACATGCATTATTAATAAAAGAAACACAGGTTTTTATCAAGCATTTTGATGTTGAATTAGCACCGACAACGCCATTATTATGTGACAAATTGGCGCTCGATAGAACTCAGTTAAGTAAAATTCTAAATGAACTTTATCAGAATAACGCCGTCATTAAGATTAATACGAGACCCGTTATTTATTTAAGTTTAGATACAAAGTTACAAAATAAGTTGACGGCAACTTTCACGGACCTTGCAACATTTAAAACAGCCTATAATAAGCTTAACGAAGTTAATCATCTACAGAAAATGATTGGTTGGAATGGTAGCCTACGGGAACCAATTGATCAAATGAAAGCAGGGCTGTTATATCCCAATCATGGATTACCGATTATTATATTTGGACCATCAGGAGTCGGTAAGAGTTTTTTTATTAAAGAGTCGTATCAATATGCTAAGCAACTTAAAGTAATAGAAGCTGAGGCGCCGTTAGTAGTGGTTAATTGTGCACAGTATGCAAATAATCCGGAACTGTTATCAAGTATATTATTTGGATATGTTAAAGGTGCGTTTACTGGGGCACAAGCTGATAAGCAAGGTGCTTTGGAGTCCGCGGATGGTGGTATATTATTTTTGGATGAAGTGCATAGATTGAGTGCTGAAGGGCAAGAAAAATTATTTACGTACTTAGACAATGGTTATTTTTCACCTTTAGGGAACGATGCAAAGAAAATTAGAGTAAATGTCAGATTAATGTTCGCTACAACAGCATCAAGAGATAATTTTTTGGAGACTTTTTTACGAAGGGTCCCGATTAAAATTGATTTACAGTCCTTGGAGAAAAGAGGGACGACTGAAAAACGTCAAATCATTGATAGTTTTCTTTATAAAGAAAGTAAACAAATTGATAAACCGATTGAGATTACGCGCAAGGCGTTGGCTTTTTTATATCAACATGAATATTCTGCTAATATTGGTGAAGCCAAGAACTTAGTAAAATATAGTGTGGCTAATGCGTATACGAAACACCTAGACAGTGAAATCGTCTCGGTTAATACGCATAATTTTCCACAGGCAATTTATCAACAACGTTCAACTGAGTTAGAGCAACGTATTTTTATTTACGGCGATAAGAAAGTGTTTGAGCCAACTGGAGAAGTTGATGCTAAGCAAAATGACATGATGACTGAGCATATTTCAAAGACATGGCATTATATCGAAAAGATGGCTTCGCAGAATATTTTAGTGCGCGATAAATACATTTCGATTATCAATAATATGATGGACTATTGGTATTTTTCGATTATAGAAGCAGACGATGTTATATTCAAATCAATCGTCAGAGAGGTTCAAAATATCTTCAAATTATTAAATTATGACGGTAAATTCTATAATAATCATAATTTAATATATGGGATTGCTTGTTATGTCTATTATATTTTGGATTCCAAGAATTACCGATTAAACTTAGAACAGATTAAAAACAAAGAATTGATTGCGTTATTTAACCCAGAGGAACGGTTTGTTGGTAAATTAGTGATATATATTCAGAAACAATTTGAAATTAATTTATCTGAGATGGATATTCTTTGGTTATCTATGTTGGTTGCAGGGTCGAAAGTTGCCAGTGATTTGATAGGCATTTCTGCGATTATTCTAGCACATGGGTATGCGACAGCCTCAAGTATTGCAGATACATGTAATCGCATGTTGCAATACCCAATTTATAATAGTGTCGATATGTTGCCGGATTCGACTTCGGATGAAATAGCAGAATCACTTAAATGTTTAATTCAAAATGTCGATCCGGTTGAAGGTTTAGTGATTATGATTGATATGGGGTCATTATCTAGTATCGCAGAGCAGGTGATTAAAGATTTAAGATGCGCAGTGTTGTTAATTGATCAAGTCAGCACACCGATTGCCTTAGAGATTGGTGAACAGATTCGTCAAAAGAAGAATATCGCTCAGATTAAGGAACATTATGAAAGAATGGATAATACGCCTAAGTTATTATTCCATGAGCCAGCAGATTCCAAGAAAAATGTGATTATTTCAACGTGCATGACGGGCTTGGGGGCCGCTGAGCAAGTTAAGACGTTATTGAATGATAGTTTTACTGGCATAATTGATGTGACAGTCTTATCTTGTGAGTTTGATTTACTAAAACGCCAAGGTGCTGAAGCTAAGATGGTTTCTGATTATAATATATTAGCTGTGATTGGGATTGATAATCCAGATATAAAGGGCATCCCTTATTTAGGATTAGAGGATATTATTTCGGGAACTAAAATTACAGAATTGCGCAATATTTTATTACAGATAGCTGATATCGAGCGGATAAAACAAGTTGAGCGCTTATTGATGAAGAACTTCTCGTTAACACGAATTATGGATACGTTGACAATTATTTCACCTAATAAAGTGATCAATGTTGTTGAATTGTTTATTGAAACTTTAATTAAAGCGGATCATCTTGAAATTAACAGTAAGGTCAAAATTTCTTTATACATCCACATTGCCAATATGATCGAGCGGATTATTCGAAAGGAACCAGTAGCATATCATAGTGGCACGAATCAGCAAATTGAGCGGGATACTATTTTTAGTGTGGTAAAAAAAGAAATTAGTGTGATTGAAGATGCCTTTATAATAAAAGTTGATGATGCGGAGATTGCCTATATATGTGACATTATTCGTAATTTAAAATAAGCATGCCAAAAGTTGGCATGCTTTTTGCTTATATAAAAGTGTAAGTATAGGAGGTGACCGACAATGAAAAAAATATTGATTGCAACGCATGGTGATCTAGCATTTTCATTGAAAAAAACAGTAGAACTAATCGCTGGTCCAACAGACGTAGAATGTTTTGGGATGACAAGTGATAAAACAGGGGAACAGGGGAAACGAGAGTTAAATGCAATTATTGATCGATACCAAAAAGATGAATTACTTGTATTAACAGACCTTTTTGGTGGAAGCCCAGCTAATATTTGTACTGAGCTCTTGTTAAGAGGCGCTGATTTTAAATTAATTTCAGGTGTTAATTTACCGATGCTACTCACGTTACTCACCCTGGATATTGAAAGCATGTCCATGCAAGAAGTAATCGATAAGATAATTAATTCTGGTAATGAAGGCATTATTAATATCAACAGTATTTTAACGAAGGGAGATCCAATATTATGATTCAGTTAGTTAGAATTGATGATCGATTAGTCCATGGACAAGTTGCGATTGGATGGACATCATCAGTAGGTGCAAACACAATATTAGTAGTAAACGACGAGGCACAACAAGATAAAATCAAAGCTATGGCACTCGACTTGGCTAAACCAAGTGGTGTAAAGATGTATATTCGTTCCGTAGCTGAAGCTGGAGAGATTGTACCGAAGTTTGCGGAATCCAAGAAATCGCAAGTATTGATTTTAGTTAAGACAACAGATGATGCACTAGCTTTAATTGAAAACTCGGCTGGGACAGTTAAAACATTGAATGTCGGTGGCCTACGATTTGAAGAAGGTAAGCAAAAATTAAATGATTTTATTGCGGTATCCGAAAAGGATGTCGAGAATTTTAAAAAAATTGAAGCAATGGGTGTTGAATTAGATTTTAGAATGTTACCGCGAGATAAACAGTTGGGCTTTTCTGATTTAGTAAAAGGACGGTGATTATGATGACGCAAGCTTTATTGATAGGGCTTATTGCGGGGATGGGTATTTTAGATGAACGAATTTTTGGAGTCACACTATTTGGCCGACCAATTGTATTGAGTGTATTTGTTGGATTGGCATTAGGGGATATTAAACAAGGGATTATCATCGGCGCTCAGTTAGAACTTGTGTGGATGGGGATTGCTGGCATCGGTGCTTCGACACCGCCAGATTATGTGACTGGGGGGGTCATTGGGACTGCACTAGCAATTATTTCCCAAAAAGGGCTGGGTGTCGCGTTGGCAATTGCCGTGCCAGTTGCCGTGTTAGCTTCCTTCCTAGGCGTATTAGTTCGAATTGTTAATCTGTATTTTGCACACAAAGCAGAATATTATGCAGAACACGCTAATTTCAAAGGATTAAACATAACGATGTGGGTGCCAGTTGGCTTATTCTTCCTAAGTACTTTTTTCCCAGCTTTTCTTGCGATTTTATTAGGTGCATCGAAGATCAATCTGTTATTGGATATGGTCCCTAAGACTATTTTAGACGGTCTGACAATTGCGGGGAATTTATTACCAGCAATTGGATTTGCATTATTATTGGACATGCTTTTTTCAAAGAAAATGTTTGTCTTTTTTTTCTTAGGATTTTTACTAGCGTCTTATTTGAAGATCGATGTAACCGCCGTCGCTTTAATTGGTACTTGTCTAGCAATCATTATTAGTTTATTTACAGGCAAGAATGATGCTGGAGATAACAACCAATCTGGTGGGAACCAGGCTGTTGATTCTTTAACGGAAGGGGAGATTGATTTTGAGTAATTCAATTACAAAAAAAGAACTGCGTTCAATTTTTTGGCGTTCATTCGCTTTGCAAGGTGCATTTAACTACGAAAAAATGCAAAACATTGGTTATGCATGGTCGATGATTCCGGTGATTAGGAAGTTGTATCAACGAGAAGAAGACCAAGCAGCTGCATTAAAACGACATTTAGCTATCTATAACTCAACGCCGTGCGTAACACCGATGATTATGGGGATTAGTGCAGCGATGGAAGAACAAAATGCAAATGCACCAGAACGGTTTGATGCAAGTTCTATTAATGCTGTTAAAGCAGCATTAATGGCACCGATTGCGGGAATTGGCGATTCGTTATTTTGGGGCACGTTTAGAGTGATTGCAGCTGGTGTTGGGATTTCCTTAGCTAAACAAGGCAATATGCTAGGCCCAATTTTATTTTTAGCCCTATATAATATCCCGAATTTCTTAGTTAGAGGTTACGGCTTGAAGTATGGTTATAAAGTCGGTGTTAGTTCTTTAGAAAGAATTCAACGTGAAGGCTTAATGGATCGAATTATGTCGATTGTTACTATTATTGGGATGATGGTTGTCGGTAGTATGGTGGCAACAATGTTAACGGTTAAAACACCATTGGCTTTTAGTATGACTGGTGCAACGGTGAAATTACAAAGTATCTTGAATCAAATTATGCCAAACCTACTACCGATTACGTTTACCTTGCTTATTTTCTGGCTTATTCGTAAAAAGGTAAGTATTTCATGGCTGACCATTGGTATTTTAATTATGGGAATTGTGTTGCATGTATTACATGTTTTATAAAAAAGGAGTGGAAAATATGAATTCAATTCAACAATATATTCAAGAAACACCAAAACAATTAACCAAATTAATGGCAGGTGCGGATGATCTATTCAAAAAGATTAGCCAAGTAGCCATTAAACGTATTATTATCACAGGGTCAGGGACGAGTTATCATTCAGGTTTAGAAATGGCTGAAGTAATGCGCCAAAAGAGTGGTTTAGCAGTTGAAGCAATCTATCCATTTATGTTAACGAATGAATTTTTAAATAATGTTGGTGCTGACACACTAGTAATTGGTATCTCACAAGGTGGAAGTAGTTTTACAACCTACGAAGCAATGGGACGTGCGAAAGAAAAAGGATGTCTCATCGCTACAATGGCAGGGGAAGAGAATGCTTATATCGATGGCTTAGCAGACTATGTTCTCACTGTTAATATTGGCGAAGAAACAGCTGGTGCCAAGACTAAGGGGTACTATGCAACGAAGCTGAACTTGTTACTATTGGCGGAGTATCTCGGACTTGCTAGTGGTCATATTTCAAAAGCAACATTTGATCAAGATTTACAATCGATTGAAAAGATTCTGGTTGAGTTTCCTAAGGCATATCAAAGTGCTGAAAAATGGTTAGACGAAAATAAGGCTAAACTTGCTAAGGCGAAGGAAATCAGAATTGTTGGTCCCGCTAATTTATATGGCGATACATTAGAATCAGCGTTAAAAATATTAGAGACATGTCGAATTCCAGTTACCGGCTATGAATTTGATGAATTTATCCATGGTATTTACAATGCCATCAATGAAGATTCAACTGTAATCTTCTTCGATGATGGTAGTGAACCACGGCTACAAAGAATGGTAGAAGTACTAGGCGAATGGACAAATGAATTATATGTGGTCGGCATGGAGAAATCGGACAAACAACAACAGCTAGGATATGCGGTTGACGTCGACAAACAATTTGAAACATTTATCTACCCAATCGCATTGCAACTAGTTGCTGCTGTATTACCGGTAGTGAATGGCTATGATCCAAGTAGTCCCAAAGATCCACAATTCCATATGAAGTTACAAAGTAAGAAATTTAATCACTAATCCTTAAAACAAAAAAATGTTATCAATATCTTAACGATGTTGATAACATTTTTTGATTTAAAATAGTTTGTTAATTAAATGTTGCCAATAATGTTTCTAATTGATCTAGCCGTTCTTCAAAAACAGCAAAAGCGCGTTCAAGATAGTCAGCGTTTGTCATGTCGACGCCGGCTTGTTGCATAATTTCAATTGGGTAAGCTGAGCTCCCCGCTTTTAAGTAATCTAGGTAGTGTTCAAGAGCGCCGGGCTGGTTGGTGCTAATACCGTCAGCGAGAGTCGTTGCAGCAGCAAAGCCGGTTGCGTATTGGTAAACATAATAGTTCATGTAGAAATGGGGAATCCGGGTCCATTCGAGGGCAATCTGTGGATCGTTAACGACGGCAGGTCCGTAGTAGCGGCGATTAATGTCCGCATATTGTTGTGACATGAACTCGGCAGTTAGTGGCTGACCATTGGCAGCGGCAGCGTGCATCGCATGTTCGAACTCAGCGAATTGCGTTTGCCGGAAAACAGTGCCTTTAAAACCATCCAAATAGTAGTTCAATAGATAGGCCTGGACCTGAGGATCAGACTGGGTTTGCAATAAATATTCCGTTAAGAGATTTTCATTGGTTGTTGACGCAATTTCGGCCACGAAAATGGGATAGTCGCCATAAACATAATCTTGAGTCTGACGGGTGAAGGCACTGTGGACACTATGCCCCGTTTCATGGACTAATGTGTATAAGTTGTTTAAATCATCTTGCCAGTTTAATAAAATGAAGGGGTTGGTGTCATAAGCGCCACCAGAATAGGCGCCACTCCGTTTCCCTTGATTTTCACAAACATCGATTAAGCGGTCATCAAAAATATGGGTAACTTGTTTGGCGTAATCGGGTCCTAGGATCGACAACGCCTCTTTGGCAGTTGCTTGCGCCTGCTCATAAGTGTAGATTAATGCGGGTTTTCCTAGAAGTGGTGTGTAGAGATCAAACATGTGTAACTCAGATAAATTCAGTTGCTTTTTGCGTAATTCAGTATAGCGATGTAAAAGTGGTAAGTGTTGGTTCACTTGATCAACTAAGGTTGTATAGACAGCTTCTGGAATCGCTTTGGGCGCAAGTGCTGCTTGGCGTGCACTATCGTAGTGATGGACTTGAGCTAAGTAATTGTGACCTTTAATTTCAGTGGCAAGCGTCGTCGCAAATGTATTTTTGAATTGGCCATAGGTTTTGTAAAGTGCTTCGAAGGCTGCTTGGCGGACGGATCGGTTGGTTGATTGCAAAAGTTGGCTGTAGACCCCGTCTGAAAGCTGCAACGTTTGCCCGTTTTCGTCAGTCACTTCTGGGAATTGTAAATCCGAGTTGTCTAAGACGCTGAAGGTTTGACTAGCAGCACTGAAGATATCACCGGCAGCAGCTAACAAGGCTTCTTCTTGCCCAGATAAGACATGGTCTCGACTATCAGTAATGGTTTGAATGAAATGGCTGTAAACTGCTAAAGTTGGTGTCTTAGCAAGCCAATCTGCTAATTGCCCAGCTGGAATAGCAAGAATCGCAGGCTCTAAAAAGGCCGCTGCTGCTGAAACTTCGGCAGCCAGTGCGTCAACTTGAGCCTGGTAGCCTTGATAAGTTGCGTTAGCAGTATCCTGATCATTTTTCATGCTAGCATAAACGTAAATTATTTCGAGTTGGCGGAAAGTGGCTAAGATTTGTTTGATTGTAGCGACTAATTGATCAGCCGATTCAAACGGACGATCAAGTGTTTTGAGTGTGGGTAATTGCGTTTTAACTTTCTTAAAGGCTACTTCAAAAGCTGCATCATTTTTGAAAATCGTGGTTAAGTCCCATGTGAGCTTTTCTGGAACAGCATCGCGGGTGGGGAGTTGTTGAGTTGACATATGAAACCTCCATAATTAAGACTAATTGCTTATATTTTAGCATAAAAGCGATTAGGAAAGTGTTGTTCAACAATTGAAGGAATTATTAAAATTGTGTAACTTTTCTTAAAAGGCGTTGTTTGAAATGATAATTCCGCTATAATAGCAACATAACATTATGAATACCGGTATGATACATAATAGAAGGGAAACACCTATGCAGAATTCTAAATTTTTCGGATCTCGAGAAGCAAACTACAAAAAAGTTAAAAAGCATCGCACGATGAAAGTTTTGATACTCATTCTAACGCTAGTCCTCTTCGGTGGTGGCGCATATGCATTACGCATCAGTAATCAAGTGAAGTCTGCAGCGAATAAAATTTATAAACCAAATGCGACTAAAAAAGCCGCTAAAACGATTAAACATAAAAAACCATTCTCTATTTTATTACTCGGAGTGGATACTGGTGCTGAGGGCCGGGTTGATAAAGGAAATTCCGATACAATGATTGTGGCGACAGTCAATCCAGATAAAGAGCAGGTCAAGTTGGTCAGTATTCCTCGGGATACGCTAGCGCAATTACAAGGCGCAGAGAAGTTCGACATGCAAAAAATCAATGCTGCCTATAATGTTGGTGGCTCTGATATGGCAATGTCGACGGTTGAAAAGATGTTCGATGTCCCAATTGATTACTATGTCACGGTTAACATGGGGGGCTTATCGAAGATTGTTGACGCTGTCGGTGGCGTTGATGTTGACGTACCATTTACGTTCGAATGGAACGGGAGCGAGTTTACTAAGGGCAAGATGCATCTGAAAGGAAAAGCCGCTTTAGACTACTCACGAATGCGTTACGATGATCCAGAAGGCGATTATGGCCGTCAAAAACGGCAAAAACAAGTTATCACGTCGATGATTAATTCTGCAGTCTCGCTTAAATCTTTGACCAACTTTGAATCTATCTTAGACTCCTTGTCAGATAGTGTTGCCACTAACCTCAGTTTTGATGACATGGTAGCGATTCAAGAAAATTATCGAAAGGCAGCTAAATCAATTGAGTCTGATGTTTTAACTGGACGTAATGCTGATATTGATGGTAGTTCGTATCAGATTCCAACCAATGAAGAAATCCAACGCGTTTCAGATGTCTTGAGAATGTCACTGGGATTAGAGAAAACAACGATTAACAACGCAGAAACCAAACAAAACGATTTGAATACCAACTTTACAGGTGAAGAAAATCATCAAGAGTTTACGGTTTATTCTGAAAGTGTCATGAATGGTGAAAAGAGTGCTGCAACGACGACGCAAAGTAACTATGGCTACTCGAACAGTGCAACTTATAGTGGTAACAACGATTACAGTAACACGACCAATACTTGGCAAACGCAACAGTCTACAAATCAGTGGAATGCGGGCTATTAAAAATGAATGGAAAAGCGGTCCTTTGCAAAAGGGGACCGCTTTTTTTGTGGACTAATTTAGTTGCGTTTAACAAGTGATTATTTATGTAATTAGGGGGTGAACAATAGTTTACATTTACAAGGGGGAACGGTATTATTTAAAGCGGTACGAAAAAGACAAATGAAGGATGTGGCGTGTCGTGTATTTGCTTGTAAATGTTGTTGGATTACTGATTTTTATTGGAGTCGGCTTTCTGTTCTCAAAGAAAAAGAAAGAAATCGATTGGCGCTCCGTCTTAATCATGTTAGTGATTAACTTAGTGCTTGCTTGGTTTTTAACGAGTTTTTCAATCGGGCGGGATATTGTTTTAGGTGCAGCAAACGGCTTTAACTGGTTAGTGCAAGTTGCCTATACTGGGATTGCTTTTGCACTACCAAGTTGGGTCAATGTGAAACAAATGGATTTCGTTGCTAGCGTGTTATTACCAATCTTGATGATTATCCCATTATTCGATATCTTAACGTATATCGGGGTCTTGCCTTGGGTGATTAAATGGTTAGGCCGTGGGTTAGCTAAGATTACGGGACAACCAAAGTTTGAATCATTCTTTGCAGTTGAAATGATGTTTTTAGGCAATACCGAAGCATTAGCTGTTTCAAGCTTACAATTGAAACAAATGAAAGCAGAACGAACATTAACACTTGCGATGATGTCAATGAGCTGTGTGACAGCTTCCATCATCGGCGCATATACACAAATGATGCCGGGCCAATTTATTTTAACGGCGATTCCGGTCAACATTATTAACGCTATTATTGTCACCAATATTTTAAACCCAGTGAAAGTCACACCCGAAGAAGATACGATTGCTAAAATGGGTGGGAGTGGTTCCGCAGCTGTTGAAGCAACCGAAATGGTTGAAGGCAAAGTGGAACGTGAACCATTCTTCTCATTCTTAGGTGATTCAATCTTAAATGCTGGTAAATTAGTTTTAATTATCACGGCAAACGTCATCGCCTTTGTTGCGTTGGCTGCCTTGATCGACAAGGTGCTTCAATTAGTGAACCCTTGGATTACCCTTGAACATTTACTTGGAATCGTGATGTTCCCATTCGCATGGTTAATGGGACTTGATGTGCACCACGCTTTTGAATTTGCACAATTCATGGGGACGAAGTTGGTGACCAACGAATTCGTTGTCATGGGTAAAGTCCAACATTCAATCGGGAGCTTCGCACCACATTACCAAGCTGTCTTAACGGTCTTCGTGACATCATTTGCCAACTTCTCAACAGTCGGCATGATCATTGGCGCCTTCAAAGGCCTTGTGGACCGTGAAAAGAACGACATGATTGCCAAAAACGTCGGCTACATGTTGCTATCAGGAATCTTAGTATCACTTCTTTCAGCAGCAACTGTGGGATTGTTTGTATGGTAATTTAAGACCAAATAGCATTAAGTATTTGAACGGTTGGAGCGCAAGGGATGATACCCGAAACGCCGCAATTAATTTAATTAATAATAAATTCTTGACAGATAAAATACCTTGTGATATATTGTGGTCATTATAATAAAAGTAGCCATCGATAAAGTATTTAATTTTACAATCAATTGCAGAGAGAGTAACCTAGCTGAAAGTTACTTATTGATTATCAGTTGTGACAGCTTTTGAGGCTTGGATGAAAATCCCGCTAGCAGATAGCGTTAACAACAGCTGAAATTAAAGGTGGTACCGTGCATAAAGCACCCTTGTCGAAAGACGAGGGTGCTTTTTTTATTTATAATAAATTGTATATAGAGGGGAATGTTGGGTATGAAAACAAGAACGAGAACAACGTATTGTGGATTAGTAGGAGAAGAATTAATCAATAAAGAAGTTATTTTACATGGTTGGGTTCAAAATAAACGTAACTTCGGGAATTTAATCTTTGTTGATTTAAGAGACCGTGAAGGAATTGTTCAATTAGTGTTTAATCAAGACACTGATGCAGCAATCTTCCAATTAGCAAGTGAATTAAAGAGCGAATATGTTGTTGAAATCCAAGGAACCGTAATGGCTCGTGATACAGCAACTGTTAACCCAGACATGAAGACTGGGAAGATTGAAGTCATCGTGAATGACTTAGTTGTTTTAAATAAGTCAGAGGCACTCCCATTTGAAATTTCAGATAACAACACGGCATCTGAAGATGTTAAATTAAAATATCGTTATTTAGATCTTAGAAGACCAGAAATGCAAAAAGCCATTAGAACTCGTTCAGCGATCACACGGGCAGTGCATAGTTACTATGATAATCATGGCTATTTAGATATTGAAACACCTGATTTAACAAGTTCAACGCCGGAAGGGGCCCGTGATTACTTGGTACCTTCACGGGTTTACCCAGGTAGCTTTTATGCATTACCACAATCACCCCAATTATTTAAACAATTATTAATGGCCGCTGGATTTGATAAATATTATCAAATTGCTCGTTGCTTTAGAGATGAAGATTTACGTGGTGACCGGCAACCAGAATTTACACAGATTGATATTGAAACAACTTTCTTATCAGATGTTGAAATTCAAACTGAAACAGAAGGTCTGTTCAAACAAGTTATGAAGGATGTAAAAGGCATCGATGTCCAAACACCATTCCCTCGTTTGAAATGGCAAGATGCAATGGATAAATACGGCTCAGACAAACCAGACTTACGGTTTGGTATGGAAATCCAAGATATTTCAGAAGTTGTCAAAGACTCTGAATTCAAGCCATTTGCTGAAGCAGCGGGTGAAGGACAATTTGTCCGAGCCATTGTTGTGAATCATGCGGCCGCTAAATACTCACGTAAAGATTTAGACGCTCAACAAAAATATATCGAACGGTATGGTGCCAAATCATTATTATGGGCTAAATACAATGATGATGAATTAAAGGGTGCGGCAGCCAAAGGCTTAGCAGATGTTAAAGAAGCATTAGTTGAACGCTTAAATTTAACCGATGATGACTTAATTTTAATTGTTGCAGGTAAATTCCAAGTTGTTTGTGATAGCTTAGGCTACTTGCGGAAACAATTTGCCAAAGAAATGGACATGATTGACAAGAATCGATATGCTTATGCATGGATTGTGGACTGGCCATTATTTGAATATGATGAAGGCTTTGGCAAATGGATTGCAGCTCACCATCCATTCACCCGTCCAAGAGATGAAGATATTCCATTGTTAGATACTGATCCGCATAAGGCACATGCGATTTCATACGATATCATCTTAAACGGTTATGAATTGGGCGGCGGTTCACTTCGTATCTTTGATCCAGATGTTCAACGTAAAATGTTATCCGTATTAGGGGTCTCACCAGAAAAAGCCCAAGAACGCTTTGGTCATTTATTAAATGCCATGAAATTTGGTTTCCCACCATCAGGCGGTATCGCAATCGGATTAGATCGTTTTGCGATGTTACTTGCCGGTCGTGACAATATTCGTGACGTGATTGCTTTCCCTAAGAATTCACGGGCAACAGAACCAATGACCAATGCACCAAGTGAAGTTACAAAAGAACAATTAGACGAATTAGGCATTGAAGTTATTCCTCAAAATAAAAACTAAATAATGTGTTAAAAAAGCATTATGCAACCGCAAAGGAGAATTTGAATGGAAGATATGTTTACAATTCTAGGTGGTATGGGGACGGCAGCAACCGAAACCTTTGTTCATATGATTGATGAACTAACCCCCGCCGAAAAAGATCAAGACTATCTGAATTATATCGTTTTTAATCACGCAACGATTCCTGACAGAACGGCCTACATTCTTGGTAATAGCACGGAAAATCCATTACCAATTATGTTAAAAGACGTTCAACAAATGAATTTATTAGCACCAAAATTCATGATCATGACGTGCAACACGGCCCATTATTTTTACGATGAATTACAAGCCGCCGCTGATTTTGATATTATCCACATGCCAAGAGAAACGGTTAAACACATGAAAAAAAATATTCCGGGCCTCAAGAAAATTGGCGTTTTAAGCACAACTGGCACACGACAAGCAGGTATTTATCAAAAAGCCATTGAGAATTTTGGCCTTGAAAGTGTGGTTCCAAATCAAGAAATTCAAGATGCGACCATGAGCTTGATCTATGATGACATCAAAGCAACTGGTAAATTTAGTCACGAAAAGTACAAGCATATCGTCGATACGATGTTGAATGATTATGATTGTGATGCGGTCATCTTGGGCTGTACTGAATTGAGTGTGGCACAAGAAGAATATCCATTGTATACCGAAAAAGTGATTGATCCGATGAAGGTTGTGAGTCAAAATATCGTTGATGGGTTGTACAACTAAAGTAGCACGCGATTATCGTGAAGGTTAATTAGGTAATAGCGCAGGTTAAATTTTAATAAACATTAAGGGGTTATCAGCTACACATCTAGCTAAAATGTTATACTTAATAACGTTAAAAACTGATATAGAAGGTGAATAGCATGCAAGCAAATGGCAAAAATTTCACCCCCATTTTATTGGGGAGCGACTTTAACGTCTACGGTATGGCGCGGTCATTTTATGAAATGTATCATGAACCAGTAAAGGCCTATGCAAGTAAGGAATTAGCACCTACTCGTTTTACAAAAATTGTCGATCTAGAAATTTTACCAGGTTTTAGTGAAGATCCAGGCTTTATCACTGAAATGCGTCGATTGAAAGAGGTTTATCGTGACAGCGATGGCCCTGTAATTTTAATTGGCTGTGGTGATGGCTATGCGAGTTTAATTTCAGAACATAAAGCTGAATTGGAAGACGTTTTCGTTTGTCCATACATCGATCATAAGTTATTAGAAGATTTAACTTATAAAGAAACGTTCTATGAAATTTGTGAAAAGTATGGCTTACCTTATCCTAAGACGCAAATTATTACGAAACAAATGGTTGAAGAAAATAAAGTTGAACAACCATTTGAATATCCAGTGGCTTTAAAACCAGCTGATTCAGTAGAATGGCTTGATGTTCAATTTGAAGGTCGTAAAAAAGCTTTCACCATTAAAACGGAAGCTGAATTCCAAGATATCATGAAAAAAGTTTATGATAATGGCTACCAATCAGATATGATTTTACAAGACTTCATTCCTGGTGACGACAGTCGAATGCACGTAATTAACATCTACGTTGATCAATATCATAAGGTTAAAATGATGTGTTTGGGCCATCCATTGTTGGAAGATCCGGCACCAGCGGCTATCGGAAATTACGTGGCAATCTTGCCAGAGTATAACGAACAAATTTATCAACAAATTCAGAAGTTCCTCGAAGATATTGAATACACTGGGTATGCCAACTTGGATATGAAATACGATGAACGGGATCATACTTATAAATTGTTTGATATCAATTTACGCATGGGGCGAAGCAGTTTCTTTGTTACCTTGAATGGTTACAACTTAGCTCAATGGGTTGTTAAAGATTATGTTACCAAAGATCTTAAAGACCAGCCGGTTGTTTGGGCCAACAAAGACGATGAAAATCCAGCTCTTTGGATGGGTGTTTCAGCGGATGTTTTTGAAAAATATGCACGTAATAACGAAGAAAAAACCAAAGCGATGGCACTCATTAAGCGAAAACGTTATGGAACAACCTTTGAATACAGCAAGGATATGAATTTTAGACGCTGGCTATTAATCAAGTGGATGTTGCATAATTACCGGAAGAATTTCAATAAATTTTTCAAAGAAAACAAAGAATAATCAAAAAGCGGTGAACTGTAATGAACAGTTCACCGCTTTTTGCTGTTTTAAAATTATATTAAGTAAATATTACATTTGTAATATTAGACTGATAATTATTAAAAAATCTCATAATAAAACGGATTAAATGAGAAAAAATTATCTTTAGATAAGAAATTTGAATAAATTATTTCTTTCGAGTGTTGGTCTATGTTAAAATAAATTTGTAAGCGGTTGATACTGTACTAGTTGATACTGTACTAAGTACTAAATAAACAAAAAGGTGGAAGAATAATGGAATCATTAGATATTGAACAATTAAAAGGTATGTCGAACTTTGAAGTTGCTGCCCTTTTCTTGGAAAATTCAGAAAAAAACACAATGCACAATACACCAATTAACGTTGGTCGTGGGAACCCTAACTGGATTAACACACGTGCGCGTTTAGCATTTAACAAAATTGTTGAATTCGGTATTGACGAATCAGCAAAAACAATTGACGAAGCTGATGGCGATATGGCTGGCTATGTTGAAAAAGAAGGCATCGCACAACGTCTTCATGATTATTTAGATGCAAACGACAAAACTGATAAATTTATCTTAGATTTCTTAGCATATACAGAAAATAATATGCACTTAAACCAAGATGATTTAGTTCATGAATTTGTTGATGGCGCTATTGGTAACCATTATCCAGTTCCATCAAGAAGTCTTGTTAATGTTGAAAAAATCTTGAACAAGTATCTTGAAGTATCACTTTATAATGGCGAAAAATTAGCCGATCATACCAATGTTTTCCCTACTGAAGGGGGGACAGCAGCTATGGTTTACTTATTCAACGAATTGAAAATCAGTCACATCTTAGAAGCTGGTGACACGATTGCAATCAATATACCAATCTTCACACCATATTTACAAATTCCTGAATTAAGTGAATTCAAATTAAAAGAATTTGATGTTAGCTCAGTTGAAGATGATAACTGGCAAATGCTAGATGCTAAATTTGAAGAATTGAAAGATCCTTCAGTTAAAGCATTCTTCGTTGTTAACCCAACTAACCCAACATCACGTGCCTTTAGCCAACATGCTTTAGACAAAATCAAGGAAGTTGTTGCAGCTAACCCAGAAATTATCATTATTACTGATGATGTTTATGGCACATTTGTTAATAATTTCCAAACAATTTACTCAGTAGCACCAAAGAATACTTTATTAGTTTACTCATATTCAAAACTTTATGGTGCAACAGGCCACCGTCTAGGCCTAATTGCAACTCACGAAGATAACGTCTTTGACGAAATCATCGCTAAACGGACTGCTGAAAACGCCGCAATCAAAGAAGAATTTGAAAAACGTTATTCATTAGTAGTAGCTAACCCATTAGACATGAAGTTCATCGACAGAACTGTTGCTGATAGTCGTGAAATCGGCTTGTATCATACTTCAGGTCTTTCAACACCACAACAAGTCTTAATGACATTGTTCAGTTTAACGCACTTAATCCATGAAGGCGAAAAAGATCCATACATCGAAGCTTCTAAGAAAGTTGTTGACGTTCGCTACAACACATTCTGGAAATCAATGGGTATGGAAGGCGATCATTCAGCTGAAAATGCAGAATATTATACAGTATTTAATATTTATGAACTTGCTGAAAAGAAATATGGCAAAGACTTCCGTGATTACTTCGAAAATAACTTTAGCTACCTTGAATTTGAAGGCGAATTGGCCGGCAAATATGGTGTTGTCGTTATGGACGGCGCTGGTATGGGTACTGAAGAAGGCTACTTACGAATATCATTGGCTAACCAACCAGCTGAAAACTATGCAATTACAGGTAAACGGATTGCTGAATTATTAGCTGAATACTATGATAAATTCCAACAAAAATAAAAAATAATATAATATTAAGGTGGTTTTAAACGATGAATGCAATTGGTAATTTCCTTGTGGGAACTCCTGTCTTTGCTATTTTCATTTGTTTGGCATTAGGTTATTTGTTAGGTAAGTTGAAAATTGGTTCATTTAAACTTGGCGCAACCGTCGGTGTTTTGATTGTTGCTTTATTAATTGGCCAATTAGGTGTCTTCACCCGTGATACACTTTTAGGTGATATCTTCTTCGACTTCTTTATGTTTGCAATTGGTTACCGTGTTGGGCCTACCTTCATCTCAAGTATGAAGAAATTTGGGGCCAAGATTGTTTATGCGACATTAATTTTCTTAGTATCAGCGTTTATCGTTGCATACGCATGTTTCAAAATGTTCCACATCGGACCCGGAATTGCAGCTGGGATTATTGCTGGTGGATTAACACAATCTGCTGTTATTGGTAGTTCTTTAGAAACAATTTCTAAATTGCAAATTTCAGATCATTTGAAGACTTTATACTCAAACCAAATTCCAATCGTATATGCTTTAACATATGTTTTTGGGACTATCGGGGTTTTAATCTTCTTACGTGATATTATGCCAAAATTAATGCACATCGATTTAAAGAAACAAGCTGTTAAAACAGCCAAGGAATTGGATATGATTCCTGTGCCTGTTATCGTTGCTAGCACGCATTTCTACACAATTAACGATGGTTCATCATTAATTGGTCAAACCTTAGGTACTGTTAACACTAAATTTGCTAAAGGTTTAGTAGCAGCTGGCTTGAATGATTCTGCTGATATGGCATCAGTTATTAATGCCGGCGATATTCTTGCAATTAGTGGTGGGATTGATGAAATCGGTCGTGCTGTGCAAGAATTTAACTTGCTTGAAGTAACTGGTAAGACAAAAGCTTATGTTTCAAAACAAGTTGTCTTGAAGAAGAACTTTTCTGCTGACGTTCTAAAAAACGCTCAAGACAAAGGGGTTTTAGTGGCGACATTGGCCGGTGACGTAATGGATCCAGCACAGTTCAGTACTTTAAAACCTGCTGAAAGTGTAACATTAGTTGGTCAAAAAGACGTCGTTAGTGAAGTCCAAAGCCAATTAGGTCGTCTCCGTGCTGCTGAGAATATTATTAACTATTCATGGTTTGCACTTGGGATTGCTTTGAGTGCTGCCCTTGGGATAGTTGGAACTAAAGTTAGTGGTGTGCCAATCGCCTTAGGTGGTGGGACTGCTAGTTTAATCGTCGGTTTAGTACAAAGTATTTACCGTGATAAACATGCTCATATGGACACGATTCCTGATAGTTTATTGGAATTCTTCCAAAGTATTGGTTTGAACTTATTTATCGCTACGGTTGGTTTATCAGCTGCTAAGACATTTATTAGCGCTATCCAATCAATGGGAATCTCTGTATTATTAATTGGTGCAGTAATTTCTATCTTGCCACATATCATTACTTTCGTAATTTGTTACTATTTAATGAAAATGGAACCCATCTCAATTATTGGGGCACAAACTGGTGCTGATACATTGTCAGCTGCTTTGAATGATATCTCAGAACGTGTTGGTTCTGATGCTAGCCCATTCTTTGCCGCTGCAGTTGCACCTGCATATGCTATTGGTAATATTTTCTTAACCTTAATGGGACCAATCTTTATCGTGTTACTTAGCAAATAAGTAATTTAAAAAAACCGTGAAAATTTATATTTTCACGGTTTTTTTGTCTTGAATTATCAAATTAAGTGCAACACTTTCTGATGAAAAATCGCGTATGGTGTTTTCCGGTCTAAAAATTTTCTAGGTCTCTTATTTAGTTTTTCTGTCTATTCACGAAGATAGTCATCATCCAGCGGCTGTCTTTACAAACATCATTTTACAAGATTTTAATTATGAGTTTTTTGTTGCGCTTAAAGTGTAAATTCAAGGTAAATGGTAGATTGTAAAATTAATCCGAACGCTGTTCGGACAAAAAAGATCAGCTTCCTTTAAAATGGTGTTTACCACAAACCCATCTTTTAGGAGCTGATCTTTTGTCTAGTATAACCTATTCCGAACGAATTAAAATCGAAACCTTTTGTGAACTAGGGCTGTCCAATATCCAAATGGGCGTTCGGCTGAACCGATCACCGTCAACAATTTCTTATGAATTATCTCGATGTCAACCTTATCAGACTGAATTAGCACAAACAGATGCCGAATACAAGCGATCACGATGTGGTCGGAAAACTAAGCTGAGCGATGAGTTAAAGCAAAAAATTCTCAACCATTTACGTCTAAGCTGGTCACCAGGAATGATTGCTCACGAATTTAAACTAGCT